>JBKPPX010000031.1:0-3088 GCA_046733815.1 Thermoproteota archaeon
CCAGCCAAACGATACAACAATGAAGCAGCTTCCATGATTATTATTTCAGGATCTTGTATTGACTTTGAAAATGAAAGACACAAGATAATGGACTTTATTGGTTCATTGGAAATTGGAACTGATATGAAGAGTCTGTGCAGATGTTATAGTGACGGTAAGAAAACTCTCGGCTGGGATTTTTTTGAGATTTCCATCGCTTCAGATTTTGTCGAAAAGTTACGCAATCTCTATAAGGATATTGACAAACAAGAGGGTAACCTCACCGAACAGAGATTTGTTTTGTGGCTAGATAAGCATATGAAGAAAAAAAGGCTGGAATACCATCTAAAACTAAGAGAGGTTCCTTTTGAGGAATCTAAAGGATTTAGATTAAATCCTAAAAATTACCGTGACGACAGCGAACTTGAGGAACTGCGATAGTTAATATATCTTCATATCTGCAAAATTTCAGCGCATAGTTATGGTCTGTGCTAAATTAGCTGCTGGAAATTTTATAATCAATTATGTGACAGCCCAAATATTATGTATATATTAAATTTATATTCATAACCTTTATTTCTCCTTTGAGTAAAGCTCGCAATAGATTTTTCTAATCAAATGTGATAGGTAAGATAGACAAACCTATCAATATGTCTTGTACATTAATATAATAGTCTAGAATTAATTGACTCTTGTCAAAAACCCGATCGCACGAGCGACTGAAAATACACTCATTATCATAAAGAATAATTTAAATTTGATAGAGCCAATTTTAACAAAAATAATTACAAATCCCTTTTTTAAAAAAAGTAATGTATTCGCTGATGTATAATTCGTTGAAGCTCACTGTCAAATAACATTCCACAATGGACGCATATGAAAATATCTAATTGTTCGATATCTCCTTTCTTTAGAATTGCAATTTCATTTTCTTGTTGGGTATTCTCTGCAACCATGTAATCATTTAGCCTATTACTTGCAAGAGTATCTTCTAAAATTTGCTTTATCCTTAGAACATCATTCTCGTTATCCAAGATAATAGTATTGTTGTGGATATTGCTTTCTTTTTGTAAAATTGATTTGTGTTCAAAGCCACTAATAATAATTTCCTTTAAACTGTTAGAAAGGCGTGAAACATCAACTTTAATTACCATGAATACAATCATTATTTTATAGTCTTTGAATTCATATCTAGGTTTTTGTTGTATATCAAATTTTTAGGAAAGAAGGACAATAGAATCTATATATTAGTAGATATGAGGAATTTAGTGGAATATCAATAGACTGGAATAGCGCAGTATAGATTCATATTATAGAATAATGTTATAATAAAAGGATAATTCGCAACTGTCATACAGATAATTCGTAATACTCGATATACAAGATGAACCCTAACAGGTTGACACTACATCAAAAATTTTTACAAATTTTAACAATAATAGTAATAGCTATTATAGTATATTATAGATTTGCTGGAGCCTAAAGGAAATTGGTTTGTTGTAACTATTACATATTCAAAACGTCTTCTACCATTTTTGATAAATTATTCTTGTTTGCTGGATCTTCATCTTACCTATTTTTTTAAAGTAAAAGGAGCTTTGCGATACATGACAATAAACGATTATCCATCTTTATTAATGAAATATGAAGCCTTAGGTAATGACTGAGAAGTAGTTGTTTCCTTTGGCATTGCAGCACTATACAATTTTCTTTTTGACATTAATTAGCAAGTCCTTAAATGAATCCTATTGACTTTCCAATAATGATACATTCAATTTACTGACCAAAACACATATCGGCTAAGGGACACAAACAATCAAAAAGGAAAAGTTAATTTCTAGAGGTGAAATTAATCAGTTTGCATTAATCACAATACATTTTAATTTTAATATTATTTAGATTGAATGATAAGCAGATTGAATATGCTCAGTAAAGAGCTACTGGATAATCTAGCCGGCAAGTTATGTAAGTCTCTGATTCCTATTAAACATGACTATTATATAGGAAATGGAAAAAGAATAGCAGTTTGTACATTATCAAGTATAGTTTTGCTAGAAGAAATATGTAAATCAACAGAAATCATGAATAGAATTTTAATTGTAGGAAGGTTGTTATCAGAAAACAACGGGATTGACACTATTATCCAATTTACTCTAGATCATCCAAAATTAAACTTCATGATAATCTGTGGCAGAGAGGTAAAAGGACACCAAGCAGGGCAATCCCTCTTATCACTTTATAAAAATGGGATAGATAACGACGGTAGAATTGTGGGAGCTAAAGGGCCGTATCCGTTATTGAGATCTTCAAAAAAAGACATCGAAATATTCAGAAAACAAATTAATAAGATTTCTGATTTGAGAGAAATTGATGATATTGAGAAGATAAAAAAATTAGTTCTATATTTCTCTCATTAGGTTGATTTAACAATTTGGATGGAAGAGATACAGCCACCATCTGAATGAAAATTAGAATGAAAATCTTACAACTAACAATGACTATGATTATGCACTAAAAGATTTTAAAGTCATTGAATCTGACACAAAAAGTTTTCTTGTAGGCACGCCTACTTACAAACTAGTATCAACTTATAAACAAGATAGTATTGATTACGAAAGTATTGATATTCGCACAATCATCGGAAATAAAGTATACTTCGTTATATGATGCAGAAGAAGAATAGTATCTGCATTTCCTAACAACAATACAAAAGATAATTCATTTATTGAAGATAACCTAATCTAACAATTGAATAGATAGGGAAAGAAGATTTCGACATTCTAAACGAATGAAATACTGTAAGGGTAAGGAACAAGTAAGACCATTAATCATAGCTGTGTTGCATAAACGTTCCTTTCTTCACAACTACTTACCTTTCCAGCTAGATGTTCATGGTAGTAAACATGTTGTACAGCGATGCTTTTAATATTAATTCCTTGGCCATGTTTGGGAATTTCCTAGCAGACACATATTCTCCAAACATTCTCTTGATTGATGAGAACACAGTTTCTGCAATCCATCTTTTTCCATAGCTTACGCTATCTTTCCATTTATCGAAATCCTTGAGCTGCTGGATTACTACAATTTTTCTTGGATAGCAACCCATAGT
>JBKPPX010000032.1:0-5811 GCA_046733815.1 Thermoproteota archaeon
ACTCGCAATCACTTTAACCTTGAGACAGGCCAACTGAGTTCATTGAAGAATATGGAAGATTATGACTCTTTTTATGTTCCTGGATTAAATGGAAATCCTTGTTCTGACAATAATGAATTAGCAGTATATATTCATGGAGTATGGACAGGACAGATTGCAGTTAAAGAACAGATAGATAGAACCAACTTATCATTGAATGCAAATGGATATAATATTTCACTAGTAGGTTTTAGCTGGGATTCAAATACTGCAACAAATCCGTCAGGCTGGGCTATTGCTAAATTTATAGCAAGTCAGAATGGACCAAAGTTTGCAAAATTCCTGTCTGACTTTAAAGCTACTTGTCCAAATCACAATATTAGAATAATTGCTCATTCTTTAGGGGCAAAAGTAGTTGAAAGTGCCTTAATAAACTTAAATAATAATGAAACATGGAAAAACAATTCAGCATATAATATCACTTCTATACATCTTATAGGAGCAGCAATTAGTGATAGAGCAACATCAAAAAATACACAGTTTGGAAATGCCATTGATAATATAGTAGACAACTTCTATAATCTATATAATCCCAAAGACAATCTACTTCAAGGTTTATATGTAAAGACAGAAAATGAAAATCCATTAGGCTTATTAGGTCTAAACAAAGAAGAACCTTTTCCTCAAAATTATATGGAACATAACGTTATGTCCGAAATTCCTCCATTTAAAAATGCAAGTGGAATATATCAACCATTTGTTGATAACACAGTATCCGGATGGGGAAATAACCATTCTGGATATATTGGATTCAGGGAACGTTATCCGCTTAATAAATCTCTTAAAGATGATGGAGCTATTAATGTAATTGTAGCAGATTGGAGGACTAATAATAATAGATAGTAGTAATAATTCGTTATTTTATTATACATTGTTCGTTTATGAGGTACCTCAGAATACTATAGGATAGTAATAATAACAATAATTTTTTATGTCTTAAACTATTGTTGTTCTACTTTTAGAAAACTGCAATTGTTAATACTTCTTATATGGCTGCTACTACTTTTATATTGCAAAACAACCCCTACTCCACCTCCGCCAGTACTAAGACAGAAGACTCTGTACTAAAGCAAAATACAATATTATATATTGTATATAATGCCAGACCTTTAGCAGTATGCCTTAGTAGTTGCAGCTGGTCCCAACTTTCAATAATGCTCATAATTCTAGATACTTCTGGTTAGAAGTTTAATTGTGGGTATGCGATGATTATTTTCATATCTCTGTAGTACTGCGGTATTCCTGTTTATAGTAACAATATCAGATATCAAGATCCATACAATCGAATAATAACTAACAATTTTTCTTTAAGCGGCGTTTTTCCAATCTAATGGCATATATCCTAATATTTTGTATCTCTATATATTTCCTGTTTTCTTAATCTCTATTATGTATTTTTTCAAACCATGCTGACTTTTTCTGTTTCATTGTCATATTAAAGAAATAAGATACAAAGCAGATCACCATGACTACATTAGTGTCTCTGTTAACACGCATATGAGGATACCACCAGACCTAAAGCCAGTTGATCTAGAATATGTGAAACAATTGTCTAATCCAGAAGATAACTATCTATATTATGTAGATATACCAGAGGATGAAAACGATGACGCAATAGACATAGCTATTCTCAACTCCGACCACATTTTGCTTAGTTAACAGTTCACAAAATGCCCGACCCACTGAACTGTTTCATATGATAGCAAATAAAGAACCCCTTTACCAGCAGCTTTCACATCCCAACTCTGTCTGGGAATTTTAGAAAACCTTAAAAGGTTAATATATCTATTTTATGTTAGAACCCACTTTTAGCACTGATATCGGCACTAATCCCTCTGGGCCCGAATCAATCTTGTCGCTTTATTTAGGCCCAGTATGAATAATATGTGAAGAAAATAGTTGCTGTCTACTAAACAAGAGGAAGAAGAAAATCCAATGATGACATTTATGTATGCTCTGAAGGCACCAGAGTCTAGAAGACAGTATCCTCAGCAATTCAAAATGTTCCTTCATTATCTCAAACTAGATGGAGCATTAGAGAAACAAGCAAGACATTTCTTGACCAAAGCAAGAGATAATCCACAATGGGCTGAGGAAAGCTTTATGCGATTCATAGGCTTTCAAATAGAGAGGACAAAACGAGGAGAGATATCTGAATCAACTATTTCAAATTACTATAAAGCAACGAAGTTATTCTGTGAAATGAATAATCTAATTTTAAATTGGAAGAGAATAAGACGTGGCTTACCACATGGAAGGGAGGCAGCCAATGACAGAGCACCAACTCTAGAAGAAATACAGAGACTAGTAGAGTATCCAGACCGACGGATAAAATCAATTATCTACACTATGGCTTCTTCGGGAATTAGATTAGGTGCATGGGATTACCTTAGATGGAAACACGTTACTTCTTTAACCAATAGCCTTGGAGAAGTCATTGGGGCTAAATTAATAACCTATCCAGGAGACCGTGAAGAATATTATACTTTCGTAACAGCCGAGGCTTATAATTCTCTAAAGGACATGATGGAGTTCCGTGCTTCTTATGGTGAAAAGATAACTGGAGATTCATGGGTTATGCGTGATATTTGGCAGACAACTAACATTGATTACGGTGCTAAACTGGGTCTTGCTACTTGTCCTAAGAAACTAAAGAGCAGCGGCATCAAAAGACTAATTGAACGTGCACTATGGGAACAAAACCTTCGCCATACACTTGCACCAGGAATGAAACGTCATGAATGGAAAGCAGCTCATGGATTTCGTAAGTTCTACAAATCACGTACAGAACAAGTCATGAGACCAATTAATGTAGAAATAACCATGGGCCATGATATCAGTGTTTCAGCGTCTTATTACAAACCTACTGAACGCGAGGTTTTAGAAGATGAAAGTCATGCATTAAAGCTATCATAAATTCTGGCTAGGGCATTTACTAGAAGTAAATTAGTTTTGAACTGAACATTAAAATATTAATTTCAGAGATTCTATAACGTGACTTGGGATAATTGTCTGGCACATATGAAGTACTAAGTGGATACGCAACCGATAGTGGAACGAAAAGATATATGGAATATGCAATTCAAAGAGGAAAGCCTACTAATCACTTTCGTCTTTTTGATGGCTTATATTTATCGAGTATTGGCATGGGTACATATCTGGGTGACCTCAGCGCAGTAGATGATAATGCTATGGAAAATGCAGTCTATGAGTCAATAAAATCTGGTGCTATAAATGTTATAGATACAGCTATTAATTATCGTGCTATGAAGTCCGAGAAAAGCGTAGGTAGAGCATTGTTACGTTTGAGAAAAGAAGGCGTTATATCAAGAGATCAAGTTTTTATTTGTACTAAGAATGGATACATTACAAACGATGGCGACTATCCGAGGATAGATGTAATGGAATACATGCAAAGAATGTTCATCTCCACTGGGATAATAAAGTCTGATGAAATAAGCTCTGGCTATAATGTTCTCAATCCTAACTATATTGAAAGATGTATCGAGAAATCATTAACCAATATGCATTTGAGTGCTATTGACTTAGTATACATTCACAATGCATTTGAAAGTTGGCATGAGGATATTAAGAGAGAGGAATTTATGCAAATGCTTAGCAGAGTCTTTGAAGTATATGAAAGATACAGATCAATTAACAAGATCCGCTATTATGGAATGGCTACATGGACCTGTTTTAGAGTACCTCCTGATCATAAAGAATATTTATCTTTAGAAGAAGTGGTTAATCTAGCTGAAAAAGTAGGAGGCAAGCAACATGGATTTAGATTTATTCAACTACCATATAATCTAGCTTATAGCGAAGCATTATTACTCAAAGGTCAAAATGTAGGTAGAGAAAAAAATTTGACAATACTAGAAGCTGCTGAGAAATTGAATATAAAGATATTTACTAGTATCCCATTATTTCAGAGCAGGTTACTTAAAGCCCAGATTCCTGATTATATGGGCTTAACTGATCAAGTAACTAAACTGGTTCAGGTAATACGTTCTAGTCCTTCAGTTATTGCTCCGCTTATAGGTTACAAGAAGTCACAACACATTGAACAAAACCTGAAGATTGCAAATATTCCACCACTGAATGATGAAGAGTTTAAAAGCGTAATTCATACCTTATTAAAAGGAAATTAATAGTCTAGTATTGTCACAATTGTTTTTTATAGTATCCATCATTTTGTATGTTTTATCTAGATTAAGTTTACTTTCAATGCAGAAGAGCTCATAGAATGGCATTATATTCCATTACTAAGTATACCATAAACTTTATTTGAATAAACTTGAGCTATAAATTTTAGAGGAACTATATCTTGAGTTAAGAACAAATTAGTATAGCCGTGGTAGACTAAATCATTTTACATTGCGCAAATGAATTATATACACTAGTGTATTGCATCCCCGACATAATGACCATATATGTCCAGAGTTCTGGCTAATTCGACACAACTGCTGAAGAAAAGTTAATTTAACTAAAAACCATCAGGACCCGTATATATGCAGGGAACTAATCCAACATCATAGTTATTCAGTCTATAAAGGAGAAGGGTCTTGATACTATCGGACTCCAATAGCAATATTTGTCCTTCTCGTATGCTTTGCTACTAGAGAGTTGGATAAATATACCAAATTACTTTATTTCCAGATGAGATACAATCAACTACAACATTTTCCCCTTGCTGAGTTGTTAATGAAACACCACAAGATGATCCATTTATTCCATCATTAATTATCTTGTTTATTTGTTCTTCTAATTGTTGAGATGGTGCCAAACTAATCTCTTCCAAAAACTCTTCTTCTATCTTAACAAGATTATTACCTACAATTGAAGATACGATTTTAGTAGAATTGTCGATATTCCCGACCGTTCTTTGTCCAAATACTAAAATGTAAAACTTTTTCTCTGCACCTGTATTTTCTGTAGTGTTTTGTAATTGTGGAGATGATGTATTATTTTGTGCACTTACAATGGGAGTAGTAATAATAAAATTAGCTCCTACAACTATTGCAACTAATGAAATTGTTACGAATAGTGGTATAATATTCATGAATTTGTCTGACGGTGTCTGCTATTTAAACAATTGAGAAAATGGTAATTATGAAAATTTGTAGCTTCTATACTTCTGGCCTAACAATTTCTAACTTAAGCTTTGAGGTATATCTGGAAGATATTAAACTAAAATATCAAGAATCCTTTGAGGTTATTCAAATTATGGAAGAACGACCAGAAGATATTGACATAGTGATGACTACTGCTGGAGTAGAGAGGTTATTTTCTATTATAGACATCTATTCGTCCCATTTTCCATATTTAATTTCAAATTTATCCTTTGATGAAGAAAGAGTACCAATTGCAAAGGAGAGTGCACACATGGCTAAAGACACAGCAGCACAATTATTGAACTAATGTATTTAGGTTAAGCGCCATTTTTCATCCGAAGACAAACAGCCTAAAGGATTAGCATCACTCCCATATTTCCTATTGTTCTTCTTTACCTTAACAAATATTCTTCAAACCATGCTAATTTTTTCCTTTTCACACCTGTTATAAAGACAGAATACGTAAACAGATAGCCTTGAATTACTAGTTTCTCTGTCAACACACATATTGGCATAGCGCCGCACCTAAAGCCAGTTGATCTAGAATATATCAAGAAATTATCTAAGCCAGAAGATAACTGTTTATATCCTGCTGACATTCCAGAGGATGAAAATGACGACGCATTAGACATAGCTACTATCAACTCTTGCCGACTTA
>JBKPPX010000033.1:0-8349 GCA_046733815.1 Thermoproteota archaeon
TAATAATCCCTTGTAACTTGTGATCTCACTGCATATAAAATAGCGAATATGCATTGGATTCCCCAATTGGTTGTCGTTCGATTTGCATCTATCTAATTTCACTTCTGATTATGTCCGAGTGAATCCAATTAGAGAACTAATATCAAAGTGGGGCCAGTGGGATTTGAACCCACGACCGCCAGCGCCCCAGGCATATACCTCTTTATAGAGATGGTATCCTAGACCAAGCTAGACGATAGCCCCTTGTCCAAATCACATAAGTTTACCTCTTTTAAATGTACACTAGTTGTCCAAAATCAAATTATTATTGATACAGAACGTAACCGGAAATTAAAGTGAAATATAAATCGCTTATATTATAATGAATTTCTCAAAAAAGTAGTGTATATTAGCCGGCATCATGTTAATTTGGTCACTTGCGTTATATGCATAATAAAGATTATACAAACAATAGTACTTTATTGTATTTTCTCATATGAGAACATTACCACTATTTTCTATTGTGTGAGAAGATCCAGATAATTGTTAATTTAAGTTGATATCATGAAAACAATAATTGAGCAATACAACGATGCTATAGTAGCCATCTATTTCCTTTATTAAATACTTTATTGTTTTCTTACTCTTTGTTAAAGAATGACTTTGGATATTTTTCCTTGCAATTGACAAGTTCTGCAGCTTGTTTATAATACCTCCAATGTGTATGCTGTACTTATTGGTTATAACTTAATATTTGTAGCTTATAAGATTACTGTATTTAGTAATTCCTCGATAAATATTATTGTTGCTTTCTCTTACTTTTCCTATTTTCAGGTAATTATCATATCAAGTTAGTTTTATCAATGAAGCCAATCAAAACAAAAATCAAATCGCTTTCATCCTTCCAAATGAAAAAACTCCAACTGCTCCTAAACCTGCTGTAAATGCAATTAATATGCTTATATCCACTTCAAACGGCTTGCTGCCTATGCCAAGCATAGCGTTCCTGAGCGCATCTACAGCATATGCGGCAGGATCTATCATTATTAAAGTTGAAAGCCAAGTAGGGAGATTATCTAACGAAAATAGAGCACCGCTCAAAAAGAAAATAGGAAAAACTACGAAACTTACAATCATCTGGAATCCCTCTAGACTATGCATATAGCTACCAAGAGTGAGACCTAGTGACGTTAATGAAAACGATAGAAGCAAAACAACTAGTACAGTTTGAAGTAAGGATAAAGCAGTAAAGTGAATACCTATAATGCCTCCTACTATCAAGAGTATAGAAACCTGAACCAGCGAATTTGTCATCCCTCCCAATGTCTTACCTGCAAAAACAATTCCTCTGCTGACAGGTGCGACCATTACACTTTTTAAAAAATCAAATTTTCTGTCCCATATTATGTACGATCCATAAAAAACTGATGTAAATATAACAGACATACTAACTATCCCGGGAAAAATGAACCTTTGGTAATCTACATTTGCATCAATGCTATGGATACTATTAGAGCCAATACCTGAGCCAATAACAAACAGCCAAAGAAGAGGTGTGAATGTAGATGCTACAAGTCTGCTTCTTTCTCTTAAAAATACTTTAAATTCTCGGATCCAAATAGCATATAATTTGCCAAAAAGCCTTTCCAAATGGGCTCGAATATTTCTGTAGATATCATTTATCATACTTGGAATTTTTTCCTGTCCATATAGTAGGGGTAACATGGATAAAATTGAGTGTTTTGGATATCTGACTGATGGACCTACAATGCGAATAGATATACTATACAGGTAGGTTTTGATAATACTTACCAAGATAATAATTTTATTGCATGGTAGTTATTTTGGGCGGTTTATGTACATTATAAAAATTTATTGATAGTTGTCTATTAACTTCAGCTTTGTCCTTCTAAAGAAACCTTCTTGGCCAACAGGGTTTTTATAGATTCTGAAAATCTATTTATGTAATTATTACTTACTAGATACGATGGGCCCTATGCTGATACTGTCATCATACTGTACGAAGATGAGAGTGAACATTGATAAACATCTGATATTGTATTGTACCAAACTAATAGTAATATTTAATCTAGTTTATACTTGTCTGAATCAAAATCTAATAATTCATGTTATTAACTTCGTTAAAGGTTTTGAATCTGCTATAATAGTTATAGCTGCAATCTTATTTCTACTGATTAGTATTGCCATTACAATAAGAAATGTCAAAAAATTGCCAAACTCTTATGTCATAGAGATCTTCGATTTATATGGTAAAAAGACTTCCATTGATAGCTTAAGACAAGTCTTTGCAACATATGATGCCGCGGAGAGCTACGCCCGTTTTTATTGTGAAACCTATAAGGAGCAGTACAAGTTCAGAGTAGTTGGGAAGAGAAACGTTTACTATAATACAGTTAATACCTTTAATAAAACTAGATAGTCCCATATTTTGGGAGTGGCCTCATACAGATTTTGCAGCCAAACATTGCCACTTTATTTCCTTCCTTAACCTGTTCTATGTTTCCTATGATCAGTCTTTTATCATCTTCAGCCATTTTTATGGTTGACATATCCTGTTCTAAAACTCCATAAATTATAGGTATAATTGACGTGATTTTCTTACATATATGGCAATAACCTTCTGATATTCTGCGGGGATTATTGTCATGGTAATTCAAGTGAAATTTTTCAGCGTCATCTTTTGAAAATCCAAATGCATCTTTAAGTTTATAATTAATCCTGTAAAAGAGTAGATCACCTTCATCATATTCATTATTTCTTAGATAAAATGCATGCAGCTCTTTGAGCAATAGATCAACTGCAGTTATATCAATCAATAATTACAGGTGGGTTTGACACGCATCTCTATTAATGTGTTTTCCATTAAAATTTTCTACCTGTAATGACAGCCGACTAGCATTACGATTAAACCTTTTCATCTATACTAACATGCCAATGATAATAAAAAATCATATGTTAGTATGTTATTAAAATAATGATTCAAAGAATTGAAGTCGTTGAATTAGTATAATATTAAAATGTAGACTTTAACCTCACATTTATAAAGCTATTGTCAAAGGGGTCTAATTGTTTGTTTTTAATAATAAGTTCTCTAATAAGTTCTCTAATAGTTATCGTAATTCTGAATGAATTAAATAATGATAAATGATTTGTGGTGTCAGATCGTATTATTGCTGATGAATTATAAAATAAAATCACTAATATATGATGGTTCGAAATCAGATCTGTTATATATCATGACAGAGAGAAAGAAACAAACTATTTTATTTTTACTAAAAGTACAATAGATAAATAAATAGCAAAAAAAAGATTGTTAAGAATAATGAAACATCATAAAAAACAGCAGAGATCACAACACAAGAAAAATAATATCAGTGAGGAAAATAAGGCTATCAGTAGTGGAAAAGTGACTGCGATGATAGGCAAGAGCGTTTTTACTTTAACTTTTAATGTAGAGGTAGCACGTGCTCTTAATTTTCAACATAACGAATCACTTAGCTATAATATAATTGGGAACCAACTGATCATTAAAAAGGATGATTCTAATCGAATAGACTGGTAGGATTAGGAATTAGCAATCGATAAAGGATCAATTCTTAACATACTTATACCTATATAGCAATATTCATTAAAGTATTTTATTTAGTTGTAGGATATCTATCCATCGCTCTCCTAAACTTCCTTATTTACTAACATCCAGACGTAACGTAAAACGCCAAAAATCGTGTCATATATCATATAATGAGTCGATTGGAGATTACCAGTAGTTAAAGGATACGAATGTTTAAACTTAACACCAAAAAGAAAAACAAATATTATTTATCTGTTGTTAGTCTTACATAGAAATTTGGAAAATAGTATATATTTTATTCGTCTTTTTAATCCTTTTTCATTGTTATTAATACTGAGTTTATTCTCTCCTATAGAATGTATCTTAAATGTAATGTACCCACATGTGTTACATAAGCCACCCTAGTCTTTCTGACAATCATTTTATACACCGCTTCTTTTATTTTGCAGTTAGTGCTTGGATTATCATGGAAGCATACTGCGTTAAATGTAAGTCAAAGAGGTCAATGAAAGACGAGAAGAAGGTCACAATGAAAAATGGTAGGCCTGCAACCACAGGAATATGTTCTATCTGTGGAACAAAAATGTTCAAGATAGGCAAATGATCTTTTCTCACTTTTTGTTTTCCATTAGGACTGTTAGTCTTTGTGCTGTATCTCCTGCTTTTATTGATATCATTTATGAGGATTCAATTCTATGTTAATAAAATGTATAGCTTTATAGTCAACAAAATATCTGCTATTACAGTTCCTTTACGCAATTAAAATATAATAGTATAAAATATGCAAGAACATCATTGATAAGTATACGCAATCTTGTTAAAAAATATCAGAATATAATTGCTGTTAATGATCTAAGTCTAGATATCCATAAAAATGAGGTTTTTGGTCTTCTAGGACCAAATGGTGCAGGTAAAACAACTACAATACATATGCTTGCAACGCTTCTTAAACCTACTTCTGGCACTGCTACTATAAATGGCTATGACATTGTAAACGAGTCTGCTAAAGTGAGGGCTAGTATAGGTATTGTATTTCAGGCACCAAGTAGTGATGACATATTAACAGGATATGAAAATCTAAAAATTCATTCTTTGCTTTATAGCGTGCCTAGTCATATCAGAGAAACAAGAATTTCTGAGGTACTAGAATTAGTAGGTCTAACCGAAAGAAAGGATGATAAAGTCAAGCAATATTCAGGTGGGATGAGAAGGCGGCTAGAGATTGCAAGAGGCCTTATTCACAGGCCAAAAGTAATTTTCCTTGACGAGCCAACCCTGGGCCTCGATCCAACGAGCAGAGAATCAATGTGGAAATATATAAAACTGTTGGTGAGAGAAGAAAAGATCACTATCATACTGACAACTCATAATATGGAGGAAGCCGATATTCTCTGTGATAGAATTGGCATTATAGCTAAGGGCAAAATAATTGCGCTAGATACACCATTAAAACTAAAGGAGATGATCGCTAGTGATATTATAAAACTGAAGTTAAAGAAAAAAAATATTCACGATATCGAAACTCTAAAGAACTTGACATTTATACATAAAATTGAGAGTATAAATATTAGTGATGAGGAAGTGCTTATTTTATCAGTGGATAACGCTAGTTACAATCTTCCTATAATTTTAAAGCATATTGATGTTGAATCAGTAGACTTCAAACGTAGTACATTAAACGACGTATTTCTTGGATTTACTGGTCGAGACCTCAAAGAACATCCAGAAGGAGGTTTTATGGAAAGATATGCTCAATATGATTAGCATTAGGAGACAAGTGTCAAATGACATATACTAATATAGTTATGCATTATCCAAATATAATAATATTAAGATATCAAATGTACAACACAGAAGATGAAGTAAAAATAATATTGGAAAACAATACTGTACTTGCTGTATCCAAATTTCATATGATACGAAGAAATATTATTCTATATTGATAAAATTATTATTAAAAATATATTTTGATATTTTCTCTGGCTAATAAATGCAATATCAACGTATCATATTATTAAGCATGTTCATAACTATCAAACTTCAACGACTTCGCCTATGTTTGGGGCTATTGCATCATAACCATATTTATCTCTGATCTCTTGTGCAAATTTTGTACACGACGGTCCGTCACCATGAACTGTGAGCACTTTGGGATTACCCTTGATCCGATCAAGAATTTCAAATAATTCACTTCTGCTATTATGTCCTGAGAATTCGAAACGTTTTACATCAGCCAAGCATTTTCTAACTTTGCCGTCAAATGTCGTAATCCTTTTTTCAAGTAATATCCTACCTGGAGTACCTTCACCTTGATATGATACCAGAGCTATACCATTCTTATCATTTTTTGCAATCTCTTGCATATAGAATATTGCAGAACCTCCAACTAGCATTCCTGCCGGAGAGATTATTACACATGGTTCTTTTACAGCTTTTTTTCTTCTGTTCCATCCACTAATCCATTCTGCTCCACCTATGGCCTGCTTAAATACTTCAGCATTCCTTAAGAAGGCAGGATATTTCATCATGATTTGATTAGCTTTAAGTGCCATTCCATCCATCACTACTTTGTATGGAAAATTATATTCTTTTAGAACACAAGCTATTTCCTGAGATCTCTCCACAGAAAATGCAGGAATAAATAATGTGCCCCCTCTTTCAACTACATCATAGGCATATTCAAGCAGATCCTTTTCAGACTGCTCCCTAGATATTTGTTCAGTCTGAGAATAAGTACTTTCTAAAATCATTAAATCAATTGCCTCTAAATTCAAATCTGCCGGGCGTAGTAATTTTGAACCTCTTGTATTTATATCGCCTGTATAGAATATACGTTTACCGTTATGCTCTACTACGATTGTAGAGCCTCCTAGAACGTGTCCAGATTCATGTAGAGTTATCTTGATGTCTTTTATCATATATGGTTCTCTGTATTCTAAATTCCTTGAAGACTTCATCATTGTCATAAGATCAATGTATTCAAACGGTAGATAGAATCCTGATATTTTGATCATATCTTCAATTAACAGCCGGGATAGATCGAATGTCGGTAGAGTAGCAAGGGCCTTGAGATTGCCTGATTCGGATAGAAATAAAGATGGAACAAAACCTGAGTGGTCTAAGTGGGCATGGGTAATTACTACTGCATCAATATCTTTCGGCTTAACATGCATTGGAAAGATAGGCTCTCTTTTTAAAAGTACGCCGTAATCCATCAAAATATTAGTACTATTGCTATTTACAAGAAATGCTGAACGTCCAACTTCCTTTGCAGCACCTAAAACAGATATTTTCAAATTTTACTCGTCTGAATATTTAGTTATAGATGCTTTAAGTCTTTCACAGCAGGAGATATATATTCCATGGATGGACGTAATTTATCAGTTCCTATATATTATTAAAATGAATATCCCACAGACGTTCCTTTATCTCTGCATACGAACTAAGATTCTGTAACTGTTCAAGATATCTAAATCCACACTCATCCAATACATCTTCAAAATCGTAACGCTCACATACATCTTTTTTCTCATCCTCTAATCTCTGCATAAGAATTGATTTTATAACTTCTGATTTACTATGTTTACTGCTATAAACGTACCATAGGTTGTGCGCACCCCTTAGTTTTGAGAGGAATAAATAGTTTTTGTTAGACATTTTTGTATAATAGCGATTCATAATTTCAGTATTGACATCTTCCCAGGAAGGCGTTCTCCATTTAGCAATTCTTTCAAAACCATTGCCTTCAAATTCAGCTGCTAAACTTATTCCCTGATCTAATGTTGTTACAATCACATCAGCCTTTGCAGCAATTGCATCTCGAAAATCTATGCCAGGTTCCATCCAACCAACGAAGATAATATCGAACTGATGGTCAATTCCCCAGCGAGCATCGGCAATTTTGATATAATCTGGTTTCATTTTTTTGTAATAATAAAAGATTCTCGCGTCATTATCAATACCTACTGCATTGGGAATAAACGCCCGTATTTTTGAAAGAAAGTCGCCATTTCCACAACCTACATCTAAATATCGTGGATTGCCATTCTTTGCAACTGCTTTTGATATAGAAATTAGACGCAGTACATCAACTTTTCTATACGTAAAATACGTTCCACATAAAAGAGGAAAACTATAACGTTCGTGATGAGGGGAGATAGCATATGATTTAAATTGTTCTAAGGAAGTCATCGCTTTTTGGAGATCAGCTGTTTTAAAGGGCATTTTAGACTTAATTATTCAAAAATAGTCTCCTAACTTTTACTATTTAATGATTTACTTATGTACATAGCCAAAATGCAGATCTAGTGGTGAATAAATAGTATACTAATATGCTAATTCTATCCTTCAATATTTTGTTTAAGAAGAAATGGGAGCAATACGTTCTCGAAGCATCTTACAACATAATTATAATACTCGGCAATTTTATCAAATTATTAAAGAGATAATTCTTTCATTCAATATGATCGTCGACGTAAAATATGAAAGATAAAGAAAACATTACAACTTACAACATATTATCGGGATAATTGAGCCTTTGAACTAACGATACTAACGTCCCAGTTAGTAACAGGTCGCTTTAACCTATCCTCATGAGATTTTGTCTCTTCTAGCGATAGATTAGTTGCTGCTGACATATAAAAGAGTTGTTCACCATATCTTGATCGTAGCCAATCTACTTCGACATCTTCTAGGTAAAAAATATTCCATTCAAATACTGCTGGAATTTTGACTATATTATTTTCCTGCTGCCCCGTAATCTTCATTCTACTAATTAC
>JBKPPX010000034.1:0-7787 GCA_046733815.1 Thermoproteota archaeon
TTACTGGGTAGAATAACCTATTCTGAAGGGAGCATTATTATCATCATCATTACTCGATATTCTGAATCATCAAAAGCAACGGTGTCTGTAAATACTATGAAATATTCTCACATAAACAAGTAATTATCTAAGGCTTTAAAGTCTGCTTCATTACTAATAATATGTAAACATAATGCCAAAAAAGCTATTTGTTATTGGTGTTGGTCCAGGCTCTCCAAAATATTTGACTGATATAGCTAAAGATGCAATTCATAAATCACGCTATATTATAGGATATGAGTATACTCTAACTACTATTGAAAGCATAATTGATAGAAGCAGACAAGAGATTCATATCGTTACCATGAGGAATCAAGAAAATGCATATCAGTATATATATAATAGGATGAAGGAAGACGATTATTGCACGGTACCATTTACAGGAGACGTCAATTTTTCAGAATCAGAAGTAGTCGATAGATTACTTGAAATTTTTGGTGATGATAACGTCGAAATTATCCCTGGCATTAGCTCAATTCAGGTAGCCTCAGCAAAATCACGAGTACCTCTTGATAAGGCACATATCGTTAGTTTTCATGTAACTGGCGATATTGAACAAAAAAAATCAGAATTAGTAAAGGCTATAATAGATGGAAAAAGTGTAATATTATTACCACGACCTTGGCCAGGTAATCCCTCAAAGAAATTTATGCAATCTGATATTGCCTTATTTTTGAAGAAAAATGGAATTGAAATTTCAAATCTTACAGTCTGGGTTTTTGAATATCTCACCAAAGATCATAAAGAAAATGCCTTCAAAGGTAAAGTCATCGATTTGGAAGGAAGAGAATTCAGTGATCTTTCAGTTGTGGTAATTGATCAGGTAAAACGTCAGACGTATATGCAGTTTGATTGAAGATGAGTAGGACTTTGCATTAGAATAGCATTATAATAAGAATCACCACACAGATAAATTTGATCATCTATAGTATTAGCAGATATACAAAGATATATACACGGATATACATTACAAAGAGATATATATTATCAGGCGACTCCAGGAGGCTCGCCATTTTCCATTACCTTCTCCAGATAACTCATTTGATGTTCCATGAACTTTTTACGCCTTTCCTCTTCCTCAAGTTCTAACATATTCATGGATGAAATTCCTAAAATCTTTATCAATACCTGTAAAACTGCCTCTGCTGTTTTTGGCTGAATCATATTTGGATTATCGATTTCACCCAATATACACATGGCATCCATGCCGCGCTCCTTTGCAAGTCCTAATATAAGGCCATTGAAACCTGTTATCTGACCTTCACCTTGTAAAACTGTCACGCCATATTTTTTTAATACTTCCAAAATTTCTGGCCGGTTTACAACACCATATACTACTTTCTTTATAACAGAAGTAGAACTAACCTGTCGTAATGCTGCACCGATTGAATATAATGTTTTTGCATTCACAGTTTCAGCCATCTTCAGAACTTCATAACATAGTTCATATAATCTTCTTGGATCACTAGGATTAAAATCACCTGTAAAAATTATAATATTATGGTCAGTAACAGAATAGAATTTATAACTTGCCTGTAAATAATCAATAATACCATTATTATATGTAACATATGGAGGCCAATAAGAATAAATCTCAGCAAACAATTTTGCATCGAGTTTTTTTGCCAGGAACTGCATGCCAATACCTGCAACATTTCCCATATCAGGCAAGGCAGCGAGCATCCGAGGTTGATCCACAAATCGCGGATTTTCGTAAATTTTCAACCCGAGCATAATATTCTCTTCATATGCTTCTTCTTCTATTTATCAGATTACTTTATCAAACAATATTATTATATTATAAGGGGCTTCTTAGACAAATTAAATACAGATAATCAAGATTGAAACGATTAGAACTTGTCAACGAGTGTCACAGTAAGTATATCATAGTAGAATCATACTACTTGGCAAGTGAAAATATCGGACTTTTGCTGACTCGGATTGCTTTCTTTACAGGTAGCATTATTTTTATTATTCCTCCTTCCTCCCAACTTTTAAGATTTTTTTCAAATTCTTCGTATATACCAAGATTAAAACATGCAGTGGGATCGTTTTCAAAATCGCAGATCTTTTTATTGTTTATATACTCTCTATGCAATTTTTGCAACCAGTGATCAATTATCTCAGGGCGTTGGGTCAAAATGGTCTCTACAACCTCAGGAGTATAGACAGCAATCTTTGTTGCAAGTGAGGCATTTGGTACTAAATCATATCCTCGTAAGATCAGTCCAAGAGAGTCATCATTCATCAACATTTCAGACATAATTAATATATAGCTTCCCGAATTATTAAACTATTACTTTATAACATTATAATTATTATAACTGTAAGTAACGAAAATGAGAATTATGCTCTAAATATATGATTTGTTAAAAAATTATATTTTAGGCATAGTAATATCAGGTCCGCCGAATTGCATTATTATTTGCCATTCGATTATCGCAGCGGCTATTAGAATTATTACAATAATTCCAATCTCAATAATAGTAGGGATACCATATTCTCTCCAGGGTTTTTTCCTCACAAGATGATAGACAAGCATACCACTTCTAGATATTGCCAAGCCATAAGCAAAAACTTCCATAATTCCATAAGGTGTCAATAGAATTGCTAATGGAGGAACATTCTGAAGATAAGGAGAGGTTTCTGCTAGTGCATTAAATACCAATCCTGTAGAAAATCCAGAAAATATTCCTAATCCTATCCCAACTATCGGAATAAACATACCGAGTGCTATCATGAGGTTATTGATGAAAATTCCATTTTGATCAATACCATCGATTTTCTTTATAAATTCCCCTTTTACATCCTTTGCTTCCTCCTTATTTATATCAACTCTAGCTCCACTATAATAAGCAAGCAAAAAAGCAATTGCGCCAAAAGCCAAATATATAAGGCGCCGTTTAAAGTTAAAACGCAATGTGTAGATATTACGTTTTATTCTATAATTAGTTTTGTCAATTATAGAAATATAATTAAATATGATATCCAAACTAAAATCAGCCCAGCACCTTGGCCTTACAAAGAGAAATTTCTAACGCAATATCATATGCTACTAGCAAAGGCTATCAGATCCATCCTGATGCTTTTGCGATGCTTAAAGGCCTTGATAATGATGTTGTAAAGATAGTGCAAGACATCGTCAAAATGAAAATTAAACAAAAGGAAAATTCTCTTATTATGGTAGATGATGTTAAGAATCATATTAATCCAGAGGATAGAGTAGCTGTCACTCATTTTGAAGAGATTGGTAAAATTGATAATACTGAGATCAGTAGATTATCAACAAGCTCTATTATAGAAGAATATTCTTCTTCATCTTTTTTTGAGCAGAATTCCCATAAAATAATCTTAGATCCAACTCCTAATATTAACACTGGAGAAGGAGTTGAAGGTTATGCTGCGCTCTTTCGTAGTCGCTTTGAAAAATCTTACCGCATCTTGGCATTACGACCAGAAAGTAAAAGAATTACAAAAATTGCATCTGTGAAACACAATACAAATAATGCAAAGGTAGGAAAGTCATACAGCACGGAGGGAGGAAATATCAATTTCAATAAGAATTCTTCTTCTTTTTCTGTTGTAGCCGGTTTGCTGATGTCAAAGCGTTCGAAGAAGAATGGATTAGAACTAGTAATTGATGACTATAGTGGAACAATGAGCGCACTTGCTGTTACTGAAGAAATAAAGAAACTTGCGATGACGCTTACTCTTGATCAGATGGTCATGCTAGAAATTGAAAATAATAATAATAAATCGATCCAGGGTTTCACTATAAAGAATTTGACTTCTCCAGATATTCCTGATCATCTTCCTAACAGGTCTAAAGCAGAATATTATGCGGTTTTAATTTCCGATCTACATGTAGGTAGTAAATATTTTATGGAAACAGAATTTATCAGATTTTTAAGCTGGCTTTCATCAAGTGAAGATGAACTTGTACGTAAAATCAGATTCTTATGTGTTGGTGGAGATTTAATTGACGGTATCGGGATATTTCCTAATCAGGATAAAGAATTACTTGAACTCAATACCAGCAAGCAGATGGCACATGCTATAGAGTTGCTTGCTAAAATTCCAAAACATATTAAAGTTTTCGTAATTCCTGGCAACCACGATCCCGGCCGAAGGTCTCTACCGCAGCCTTCACTGCCGAGAAAAGATGCTGATAAATTATATTCCTTTGAGAATTTTACAATGCTTGGAAATCCCGCCTTTCTGGAATTAAATGGTGTAAAGGTATTAATGTATCACGGACAGAGTTTAGACGATATTATTGCTACAACACCTGGTCTAAGTTATTCAAAGCCGGCAGAAGCTATGAAAGTATTACTGAAGGCTCGCCATTTATCACCGATATATGGACAACGTACTCCTATAGCACCTGAAAAAGAAGATATGATGGTGATTGTAGATGTTCCTGATGTGTTTCATTCAGGGCATGTCCATGTTATAGATGTTAAAAATTATCGGGGAACTCTGATTGTCAATTCAGGTGCATGGCAGGCGCAAACTAAATTTCAACAGACAATGGGTATTATGCCAACTCCAGGATTTGCAATTCTTGTTAATCTGGCTACTCTACAGCCATTTCAAATAGACTTCAATCACTAACCATCAATAATGCAGAAAGAATTGGATCGTCTTTCAATGCTTCTTTAATAGTCAAAACTGGAACAGTAATTTTGATTCTCTGCGATCTACCATATCTGCCTTGGCTCATTATATTACTCATTATAAGACCGAGTTGATCGAGCTCGCTTATTATTTGAGTTATACGGCGTTGTGTAAGTGGTTCCTGCTCAGTATGTCTGCATAACGATGAGTAAATTTCATATACTTCACCAGTATTGCCAATTTTTGATTTCATTATTGCCATTATTATTATCTTGGTATGTGTAGTAGAATTTTTTAATATCTCATAATTAGTATCTTTTTCTATTTTTTCTTGAGCTAATCTGATATGTTTTTCTTCTACCTTTTCTGCTTTTTCTCTTTCTGCAATTTCGGCAGCAACTCTTAAGAGATCAATTGCTTTTCTTGCATCACCATTTTCCTTTCCAGCCATTGCTGCACACAGATTTATTGCTGCATTAGAAACAGCATCATCATTGAATGCTAACTTAGCTCTCTCTATCAGAATCTTCTGTAATTGTTCTACTTTATATGGATTAAATACCATTTCCTCCTCACTCAAGCTGCTTCTAACACGGGGGTCAAGCTTATCTTTGAATGTGAGGCTGTTAGATATTCCAATTAAACTAATAAATCCTCCTTTGGAGATTCTTTCATTTGCCCTTGTAAAATTATACAGAATATCATCACCATTTTTATCTACTAGCGAATCAATTTCATCGAATACAAGAATAACATTTAGTTTTTTCTTTCCGATAAATTCAAGAATTCTATCTGTCGCTTCACCCATCGACAATCCTGTGAAATGCACTTGTAATTTCTTTTCCTCTTTGTTAATTCCCATATTCTCTGCTATTTCATAAAGTACTTTGTATGCAGTATTTGCAGATTTTGTATTTATAATTGGCACTATAACTTCCAATTGCAGTTCCTTGGCTTTTTTATGTAGATGTTCAATTACTTTTTTAACTACCGCAGTTTTTCCAGTACCTGGTTTACCAAAAAGTAACAGATTTGATGGTCTCGCGCCTTTGAGAACTACAGATAGCGCCTGAGCGACTGTTTTAGTTTCTTCGTCTCTAAATGGAAGCTTTTCAGGAACATAATCTATTGTTAAAGTTCGACGGTTTTTTATCAAGGTTTTTCCCGTAGCAGCCTTTTCAAAGATATTATCAAGAAAGTCATCACTCATTCTTATCCACACCCCTATCTTTCTTATCCAGCAAAAGAAGAAACCTTGTTAATATTATGTTAACAGAATGTTAACAAATTGCTTTTAAACCATAAAATCTAATTTTATTGATTAATAAATAAAATAATTTATCAAATATTATCAAACTATGAGGAGAGGTTTGGACACGAAATAATAGGGTGCGACTTGCAACGAAAATTATTACATTGACAGGCCTGTTAACATACTTATTCATTAAATCGTAAAACTGTTGAATATGACCCCCTTATTTCTACTGGAGTGTTATTGTTGACGTTAACACTGTTAATATGAATAATTAGACCCCTTTATTTCTACTGGAACTTTAAGATTCCTTGCAATTATAGAAAAGTAAGTTAACAAATTTCTTCTGTTAATAACTTTATGACTATCTCATGTAAAGTTAACAAAAACTAAGCTAATTGTTATCTTAATTATTACTATATCTGTTAAGTTGTTAACATGTTAACTTGTCAACAGGTAAAGATGCTCTAGATTGAGCGTAGGTAAAAAGAAGATAAAGATACAACTAGAAGACGCCGAAGGAGGCAAGTATAATCTTTCTCTAGAAGGAAATCTTTCAAAAGAGAAGATTATGAAAGTGTTCGAATTAATGGACGTTATAAACCTCGGTGGAAAGAATAACAATGGACATATTGATACAGAAAGCCAAAGCCAAAATAACAAGAACTTGGCATCCGTTGGCTCAAAGATATGGGATATAATTGAAAATAAATTTCCATATAGTACTTTTACATCATCTGATATTCTTGAGATATATGAAGATGAATATAATGAACCCATTCAGCTGAGTATAATCTCGACTTATTTGTCAAGATATTCTGACAGAGGTAAACTGGCCAGAAATCGAAAAGGAAAAGAATGGTTATATAAGATAGCTACTAGGTCATCGCAGATAATTGAGAGTCACTCGAATCAGCATCCGCAGCATATACAACCCTTCCAGTTATCCCGTGACGTCCCATCAACCGTGTACGACCTGCGTCAGTAATACTGTATTTAAAGGGTTTACTGTTACTATCCCTAATCACCAATTTGGAATCATAAAGTTTCTTCATAAGACGTGATGTATGTTCTCGTGTTCTTCCAACGGAATGTTGGATTTCTCTCGAAGTTCTTGGCTTCTCCATCAGTATTTTCAAGATAAAATCCATAGTGCCATTATACGAATCTGGATGTCTTGATGGGATATTCGACGCTGGCTGCGTGACGGTCGCTAGATTATTCACAGTGGATATGTGATTATGCGATGGTTCTAACTGTGACTCATGGTGTGATGTTGTTGATGTATTTTGTTTGTAGGATTCCACATTAGCCGTGTCAATTTGGGGAGAAATATACGAAGTATTACGTTGCATTACTCTTAACTCCATTGTGTCTATTTTAACACGTAATTCAGCAATTGCTTTATCATAAGTAAATAATCTATGAGTATATTCTGAGACTATTGACTGAATATCTTTGTCCTCTATATTAAGTGGAAATTGAATTAGTTTCTTCAACTTAATATAAGATATGATACTAACTATACCTATTGTATATGATACAATAGGTATGATAAAATACAAGTTAGAATTTAAAATATCACTCATATCACGATATCTAAGTCAACACAGTGATATAACTTTATAGAGTAATAATAATTTCACATAATATTCATTCTTTTTATCAATTCATCAATAGCATATGTCACGGTTTCGCTTTGAAATGATTGGGAAATATCACTACTATTACTATTAAACATCACGGTAAGTTGTTCACTAATACGCTCGATTGCAAAAAGTGTTTGCTTGTCTGTTACATTTAAAGATCTAAGCAATAGCAGGCTATATAGAAGCCTCCTGACTTTCTGTTTACATTGCTTTATCTGCCTATAATAGGC
>JBKPPX010000035.1:0-2380 GCA_046733815.1 Thermoproteota archaeon
AGTTAGTAGCTTTTTTTATTCCTGCTGTTGTGTGTGCACGGTCCATTGCTTTAGAACTAATATCATATCCATAGACATCAAATCCTTCTTGTTCCTTTATAAATTTGGCCACAGGTAGTCCTAGTTGACCAAGTCCAATTATTAGAATTTTATCAAGGGAAACTAACCGCTCTTTTTTTTCATCTGTTGTTAGCAATATCTATAATATCGTGAGAGAATAGTTATTAAACACTTACATAAAAAACGCAAATCTATTTATTATAGACTATAGGTGTTCAGATGTATAAGAAATTAATAGACATACTATTAACATATCAAAAAATCTAGTTAGACATATAAACCCGCCTCTGTAATAATTGATCTTGTTACTGATAATAGGCTATTACTATACTTTGCCTTGTCGGCTAAAGTGATATTTATGTTAGGATTTAGATAATGTTAATACTTGCTCAACAGATTTAGATCTTTGCTACAACCTGCGATAGGCCAACTAGGGAGTTTCTTTGCCTCCACTTGCATATCCCCGAATTTTTGGACCACGATGAGTCTTCTATCATCAGTAATATCAGCATTACTATATGGCGCAGCATCACCATCTATAGGCTTAATATGGTATTACGCGACAGTTCTCGGCGGCATTGCGCTATTAATCTCTGGATTTTTCGACATTATTGATGGTACTGTTGCTAGAATAACAAAACGTATATCCAAAAAAGGATCTTTTCTCGATTCCTTATTCGATAAAATGTCAGAAGTAATTGTATTCTTAGGCTTGACGATAGGAAATCTTGCTGAACCAATATTATGTATGATTGCATTGTCCTTATCGCTTCTTGTAAGCTATACTAGAGCTAAAGCTGAATCATTAGGAGTAGAACTGAAGGGGATAGGTATAGGAGAAAGAGCAGAAAGGCTTCTAATCCTGGCAATAATCGGGATGATACCAATTCCTGGTGCTATAGAGTGGGCAGTGATTATAGTGTCAATAATTGCAGGTATAACCATAATCCAAAGGATGATCGCTACATACAAGAAGTTATAAATTATCTAAGTCTCCCAGCCGTCCTTCTATCTAATTCAGATCTAACTTTTACTATACCCCTATGCACAGCACATGAGACACAATAAAACTTTACATCTGTAGACGGTGCAATGTATGCTCCTTGTGCTTTAAGTTCTTTGGCTAGGGTTGGTTCTACAAGAGTAATTCGTCCTGTGACTTTCTTTGCTTTGTCACGAGGAACCATTGCACCACATTGGCTACAATGTACAGTCCCAGAACTGCCTTTCCCACCTTTAGTACGCCCCCTGCTAGTTCTCTTCTTTGGCATCAAGAGATAAATTCCTTGCCTATCCTTTAAATCTTATCATAATTATACAAAACGCATAGCCGTCAATCTAACTTCTCAGAATCTAAAAGGTTTTTTACCTGTAATAGTTAAAACGGATTTGTTTGAATAATCATACATGAATATAGCAGTAGCATCTCACATAGCATTGGATACAATTCAAGACATGCAAGGAAGGATTACTGAAAGCCTAGGCGGTCCGGCGTGCTACTGCAGTATGATAGCAAGGAAATTTAATCTTAAGATAAAACTCGCAACGAAAGTAGGTAAGGATTTTTCTCAGAATTATAGAATGATGTTGAGTAACAACGGAATAGATGTCGAGGATCGCCTGTTCACTGATAATCCTACTACAAGATTTCGGATTATTCTAAAAAAAAATAGCAGAGAACTATTCTTGTTGTCAAAATGTTCACCAATAACAATAAAAGACATTCAGGAAATCCAAACCAATTGCTGGATAGTAAGCCCTGTAATGGACGAAATTCCTTCTGAGGTACTTCGTGAAATAGTAAAAGACAAGGATAATCTTGAGTTCGTTATGCTTGATCCACAAGGCTATATCCGAACACTAGATCCAGATGGAAGAATATCGTTTCTCAACGATTTAAAATTGGATGTATCTGGGATATCAGCAATAAAAGTAGACTCTGAAGAGCTCTTTGCTCTGACTGGTGGTCGTAAGGGAATTGAGGGTATGCAATTTCTGCATACCCGTAAAGGTATAAAGTTTGTCATATCTACAGAATATCGAATTATACATTTATTATATGATAAAATGTATTATTCTATAAAGCTCAAAGATGTAGTTACATCTCATTCCATTGGTGTTGGAGATATTTTATCCTCTGCATTTTGTTGTGCATATTTGAAAGAAAAAGATCCACTTTGGGCAATTTGTTTCGGAGCCGGTGCAGTACAAGCTGCGTTAGAAACCAACTTATTGGGTTTAGAAAAGGTACCGCCGAAATCAAAGATCGAACAAAATGCATCCTATTATTATAATACAATATCCTTTCGGGAAATTTAAT
>JBKPPX010000036.1:0-3039 GCA_046733815.1 Thermoproteota archaeon
CCCTGATCTGTCGGCAAAATATATTGCCTCTTTTATCGAAAATTCGAAGGAAGCCATCAAATAGAGGACAGGCCTATGAACGAAGTCGGAAGTGGAGACATCCCGCCGTTGAACTGGGACGTGTTCATGACGCCTGGCATACCCATTGTCACCGGTGATATGCCGCCTGGCGTAAAAGAGGTGTATTTTCAGGCGATGGCGTCAACCCTCATCTATTGCAAGCGAGATGCCGTCCTAGTCGACGCCTTTATGACCGTCAAGCAGGCCAATGCCTTGGCAGATTGGGTTGCGGCAAGCGGCAAGAACCTGAAGACCATCTATCTAACACATGCCCATGGAGATCATTGGTTTGGAGTCGGTACTATTCTTGAACGATTCCCAAATGCTAGGGCAGTCGCGACAGCTAATGTCGTGAAACATATGCGCCAGCATGCCTCATCCGAGTTCCTCGAGAAAATCTGGAGGTGAACCAGCTGGCCCTCCGGCTTGGAAACAATTGAAGACATGGTATCAAGTGTCTGATAGTGACCACATGATACCTCCTGACACGCAGCGTATGTTCGCACAACGGATGAATGCTACCACTATTTCAATAGATACCAGCCACGCATCATATGTTGCACATCCAGATGAGATTGCTCAATTAATCCTAGATGCAGTAGGAGGAGCAACAATGACAGGAGCTTCAGGAACAACACCAGCACCCACAAGTTGACAAGTACGTAAAAAACTAGCACCAATTTCGTGGTTCGTCCATAGATATGAACAAACTGCTTTCAGTATCTTAACCTATTTTTCACAGTACGTTCATTCATTCTTTGCAGTAAGAAGTCGCGGAACTGTTGCCAGTCCACATGAGGGTTGAAGTAAAACAAGCCTTGGCATTGCTGAGGTCGTGTGTTCAAATCCCACCCGGTCCACTTCTTCTGTTCTAGTAAACTACGGTATTGGATTGAACTCATTGTTGGTAAATGTAGGACAAAATATCTTGACGCATCTTATCAATAAGGAGTAAATGTTGTTAGATAAGCTTATTATCAGGAAAATACTGCACACACAAGTATAGTCATCATCTATTGTCAGGTCTTTTAACTACGGAACGATTAAAGAGCTTCAGTGACTCTGTTCTGCTTATCGCTATTACAATACTAGCATACAACCTCGTCCCTCCATCAATTGTGAATGGTCAAGTTAACCCAAATGAATTAGAGAATTTTTTTTATAACTTATACGGACTCGTAAGCAGCTTCATGGTGATTTCCGTTTTCTGGCTTTTTTCTATAAATTTTTTTGACTATCTGAAGGAACCAGATGAGGTCATTACACTAATCTTGATAACATTTTTTGTTGTGGTACTTATAACTCCAATCACTACTGTTGCAGAATTACAAAATAGGACGTGGCAGGCAGTAACGGTTTTGTCATTATTGCAAGTTGTAAACTCTATAATGTTAATGCTTCTATGGTGGTATCTAGGAAAGAACAAGAATCTACAAAGTAAAGAACTTGACAATCGCATTAAGAAAAAAGTGTACATTAGGTTGGCAATTATTCCATCTCTTTATGTGATTTCGATAGGACTATCATTCTTTAACTTTGACTTAGCGGTCATTTTCCCTGTAATTATGATTCCTTCATTGATTTTAGTCGCAAAGGCGCTAAGGTAAATGTTATGATATAATCTCTCATAAGCTGATTAATTTCACTTAGCAGGAACCTCTTAATATTACAAGACACAAAGTCTCTCTAAATTGATAGGAGTGCCTTAAGAAATTGCTGAGGTCGTTGGTTCGAATCCATGGAACTCGCTTTTTAGTTGCATCGAGTCTCAATTCTGAAGTTTTTTCTGCCGTCCCTCTGGGCCCATGGTTTTCATAATACTAGTTTGTCACCCTTTTGCAAGAGTCCATTTTAAGTTAGCCCACAGCATATGCAGGCTAGCAATATGACGTACCAATAGACGTATCTCGAATTAATGTGGAAGAGATCGCAACACAGGGTCAGCGATAATCAGCCCTGCGACAAATTCAGACATAAAACAATACAACCAGAAAGAGTTGGATAGCACTAGATTACTACCATCCTTAAATGTGTTCATGTGATAAAAATAATTAATGAACGAAAAGTGGAATATCTTATCTGAGATACCAAGAATGGGAGAGGATCACAATAATGCATGATGTAATATTCTCTCAGAAAGAGACAGAGTACCTTAATTCACAGCGTCTTGCAAGGATAGCCACAGCATCGTCAAGGGAAGGTTCTATCCAACCAGATGTTGTACCTGTGGGTTTTGATTTTGACGGTGAGTACTTTTACGTTAGTGGAATGAACCTTCTCAAATCCACTAAATACAAGAACGTCCAGAAAAATCCTAGAGTAGCCTTAGTCGTTGATGATTTAAAGTCGGTGAATCCGTGGGAACCGCGTGGAATAAGAATCTATGGAATCGCTGACATAGTTTCCCGTCAAGATGGATATATGCAACAAACTGATCATCCATCCGCTACGTATATTCGTATAAAGCCGCTAAAAAAGTGGAGTTGGGGAATCGACGCACCTGTGTTTCAGCGAGGCGCGGAAACATGAAAATTGGAGTGATTGGATCGGGTAACATAGGCGGTACTGTCGGCACGCTATGGGCACGTGCGGGTCACGAAGTACTGTTTGCGTCACGCCATCCAGAGGAGCTTGAACAGCTGGTCGCACAAGCCGGTTCCAAAGCGTCAAGCGGGATGCCGGACCAAGCGGCTCGCTTTGGAGAGGTAGTATTGATTTCTGTCCCTTTCAAAGCGCTACCGGAACTCGGTCGTACACTATCATCGCTGCTGCACGGTAAGGTCGTCCTTGAGACTTCCAACCCCTATCCTCAGCGTGATGGCGCCATAGCTGAAGAGGTACTTGAGTCCGGTCGGGGTACTGGGCCCTTTGTTGCAGGATGGTTTTCTAATGCTCGGATTGTCCGGGCGTTCAACAGCGTGTGGTATGAGACCCTAGCTAAACAAGCGCACAGACCACTACCCAAGATTGGTATTCCAC
>JBKPPX010000037.1:0-3190 GCA_046733815.1 Thermoproteota archaeon
GTCTGTGATAGCAATATATTCAAGGCCAAATTTTTCTTTTGCATCTAGAGCCATTTCTTAACATTTATCTATCTTTGTATGCTATGAGAGATTACTGTTACTGCAGAAACGGTAATGATGACTATCTTCTAGCTCTGAGCCGTTTCCGCAAAAATAACCCACATATACCTGTCATGTTCTTTTGAATTCGTAGAGAAAAGAGGATAAAAATCTCACTTAATTTAAGAAGCGGTTTACTCGCATATTTCAAGATCACTGAAACGTTAGGTCAACAACTTTTATACGGTCTGTTATTGACAAGTCACGACATGAAAAGACCTGATTGGGATATCTACTTTATGCTTCAGGCAGAGGTGGCAAAACTTCGTTCAAACTGTCTTACCAGACATATAGGCGCTATAATAGTAAAAGATAACAGGCAAATAGCAACAGGATATAATGGAACGCCATCAGGTATCAAAAACTGTTTTGAAGGTGGTTGTGAGAGATGCTTATCTAGGATTAAAGGAGATATAGGGTCAGGTGAACGTTTAGACCGATGCCTGTGTACTCATGCAGAGGCCAATGCAATAATGCAGTGTGCATTATTTGGAAATGCTGGGAGCACAAAGGGTGCTACGCTATACTCTACTTTTGCTCCATGCCTCGAATGTAGCAAGATGGCGATCAGTGTAGGTATCACAAGAATAGTCGTTCTTGCCAATTATCCGGAGGATGGCACACAATTGCTAAAGGAAGCTAAAATTAAATTACAAAAATTAAAGCAGAATAGCCTAAATCGTTGGATAAGCCTTATTAATCAAGATTCTGTCATTTCTACAAAAATCTAAGAAAACGTAGAGAAAAGGACAGTTTGAAGGCATTTCTTGGATAAATCGTCCTCTCAGCATACAAACACCTTCTAATGTCATAATATAGATTCTTACTATTTACAAAAAGAGTAGAATTTTTTTAGTATTTAGCTTATACAAAAAAAAATAGAAAACTTGCAAATTGAAATATAGGAGTAGGACAGACATTATGGCAATGATTCTAAACGCAACAATGTTTGGAGAAACAAAGGGAAAAATAATCACGAAGGCTCAACTCAATTGCACACAACTTAAAATGTACTTATCTTCTCTAATAGAGAAACGACTTATAGAACAAATTGATTTCTCAGACCAAACAATAGTTTATCAGACAACTGAAAAAGGACGAATATTTTTAAAAATGTATAATGAGGGACGTGTTTTTGATCTCACAAACAGCAATCATATTGTAGACAAAATTAAGGATTGCATAACCATATAATATGAATAGTTTCCATTATTATAGAATTTCAGAAACAGTATTCAAAATGAATTTAAGTTATTCAATCATTATTTATTAGCATAGATATAATGCTAAATCATTAGTCATTCTAGCCAAAATTAAGCAAATTATCTAATAGAATAAAAACTGAAGATATATGCTGAGTTGAAACTGGTTAAGTTTTCATCTATGGGGAAAAGATGGTATATAATACAGAGCAAATCTGAGTAGTACACAATTAGTTACACGAATTTACTCTTGAAGAACCAACCGTAAGATGCAATAAAATTCATTTATAATCGTTCGAATATATTCAAATTGTCGGCATATTATTTACAAAGGTTAGAGATAGTATGATAACATTCTTTAGGAACAGATATCCATGGTTTATATCTTCAATGGATTCAAGTCGGATGCAGAACTAGGAATGCTTGGTATGCAGTAAGTATACAACAGATAATTACACGTGTCTTAATTCACTCAGCCGAACTAAAAGATAAAAAGTAGATAATTACATGAAAAATATCTACAAACAATAGCTAAGAACAAAATCAATTGGAAATACAAAACGATGGCCATTGCTAGATAAACTAAAACCTACATAATTAACTATACATATGCTGAGTAATTCACAAAAAGATAAGAAACAAATTTATGAAGTATAAAGGATATTGACGATATTGCTATGCTAGCAATTAGTTTATTTCTACTGCTAATAGGTTCACTAGACAACAATAGCTACACTATGAGTGAGAAATCTTTGAAAATACAAAGCTGTTCTCAGAAACAATATTGCATAACAGTACCAGCCATAGCTGCTGTTAGTATTGCAGTTGAATGGCACAACCTACCTGTTGAAACAAAGATATATAGACGAGCGTTTATGGATAAAAAAGATTTTTTGATACTATGGGAAATAAATCCCTAAATTTAAATAAAAAAGGTTCGACGCTGTATTTTCCTAGATAGTTGGATGTACATGCGACATGTATTTTCTAAGTAGTAGACTTAGACAAAAATAATTTTAGTAAAACGAAAAGTTCAGAAACATGTTTTGTATCCATGCCTGTGCAGTATTTTCTTCACTTGATTATCGCTAACTTGAGAAAAATCTTGATAGAATTGTCCAACAGCTTCAAACGATAATGGAGAATATAGAATCACTACTCTATCTGCTACTTTCTTCAGTTCATCAGCGATATCTTTTGGTGCTATAGGTACAGCTATGATTAATTTTTTGCAATTTTCCATCTTCTTTAACCACTTAGAAGCAGCTAATATGGTTGCTCCAGTTGCAATACCATCATCAACTAAAATCACTGTTTTGTATTGCAGATCTTTGCCGTACTCTTTTCTTCCTCTAAAACTCATTAACCGATTATCAATCTCTTTCATCTGTGTATCTATTTCTGAATTAATGTAGCGTTCCGATATTTTCAACATTCTTATAATGTTTTCATTTGGAAAAAAACTACCATCGGGCATCACAGCACCTAGTGCAAGTTCAGCATTATAAGGCGCACCAATCTTTCGCGAAACTACAACATCAAGTTTAGCATCAAGTATTCTTGATATAATATCACCGATGACTACCCCGCCACGAGGAACAGCCAGAATAATAATGGAGTTACTTTGTAGTCCTTCTTTATCTTCTTGCTTTAGCCATAGTAATTTCTCGGCAAGTTTCTCAGCGGCATCAATTCTATCTCGAAAAACCATATTCATTTTCACTGCCAAGACATGATACCGAAAGACTAGTTACACCAAACATCTATTTTGGTGTTCTTTTTTATTTTTATCTTTCCAATTTGTTCATATTTACCAAATTATAATATGATGGATTTTATTTAATAATTACGAGCTGATATTTACTATTATCTATAATCTTCTAACTTTT
>JBKPPX010000038.1:0-12839 GCA_046733815.1 Thermoproteota archaeon
TGTAAGGCTTCCATCAGCAAAATCCGGCTCTCGTGTATCGCTATTAAGAATAACATTTTCCATTACTGAACCAAACCTTATGGCATCCCAAATTTGTCGTTCATTTTCTTTTTTCAGATTTATGCATTTTGCATAACAACCACCTTCAAAATTGAAAATTCCCTCATCAGACCAGCCGTGTTCGTCATCACCAACAAGATGCCTATAACGATCAGCTGAGAGGGTTGTCTTTCCTGTACCAGATAATCCGAAGAATAACGCAGTGTCGCCCCTATTGCCTACATTAGCTGAGCAGTGCATAGGAAAAATTCCTTTGGTAGGTAAAACGTAGTTCATTATAGAAAACATGGCTTTCTTGATTTCACCAGCATAAGATGTTGAGCCCAATAGAACAATCCTTTTCTTGAAGTTTATAATAATGAATGTCTCAGTTCGTGTTCCTTCCATTTCAGGTATTGCTCTAAAGTCGTTCACTGATAATAAAGTGAATTCGGGCTCATGACTTTCGAGTTCTCTTAGTGTAGGACGAATAAAAATTTGAGTTGCAAAAAGAGTATGCCATGCTTTATCCGTAATTACTCTTATTGGTAATCGTGAAGTTTTATCTGCTCCAACAAAACCATCAAAAACAAAAAACTCTCTGCCATCTACATATTTTTTCATTCTGGTGAAAATTTTTTCAAAATTTTCTTCCGAGATTGAATGATTTACCTTGCCCCAGTCTATAGAATTATGAGTATACTCATCATCAACAATATATTTATCATCCGGTGATCTGCCTGTAAACTTGCCAGTTTTTACAGAAAATGCACCAGTAGAAGAAAGATTCCCCTCTTTTCTATAAATTGCGATCTCTATTAATGAAGGGACTGATAGATTTCGATGCACTTTACCGGCTCTAATATCCATTTTTTCAAGCTGCGTAAGACTTCTTGCGCGTGGATTGTCACTCATTAGCATCATTTAACCATATACTTGTATATTTAATTGATATCCCATAGAATCTATAAGAGATTATTTTTCTATAAATGTATTTAATAAATTCATTACAATACAATGATCATTCAATTTACACTAACCTCACTTATGTGGTGTGAGTATGCCGATGTATATATATTTAACATAAGAAAAGGTTAATAGTATTCCTGTTTTAACAGGCTATTAATCCTCTTCTATAACATATTTTCCTTTTCCAATTCAGAGGTTAAGAATATCCACCAGAGAGATCTACACAAGATTTCTTTACTTAAATTTCTCTGAATGAAGTTGACGTATGTTTTTCATTTTTCTGTATAGCAATGGCAAAATCAAAGGTGTGTTTGCCGCCGGCCTAATGGTACTTCAGGTTTAGCAGAAGTGATTATACCTTCTATCGAGACTTGATTCATCTCATCTGGCCGAGTTCAATTTTGCACGATTTAGCTACTAACAACTAAAATATACACGGATGATTTTTGAGATTTAATGTTCTATGATTAGACCTGAATGCAATTATTATATAAAAAATATAATGTACTTTTTTTGGCCTTTACATAGAAGTTTTTACGCATATTATTAAACCAAATAAATACAGCAATTGTATATGTCATCATCAACCGATGCCACTGGATCGCCTTCATATCCCACTCAGGAAGACGAACTTAGAACAAAAGAAGCTGAAGCAGAAGATTTTAATAAATCACAGGAATCAGCTTTCCTGGAGATTTTTCAAACAATTCCTAAGAAAAGCAGTCAAAAATTATTCCAACAAGCAAAAGAGATAATAGATACTTTCAATAGCTTGCTGTCCGTTTCTAGAATTCAGCCGTATGAAAAACAAGAGGAACTTATGTCCGGGATAAAAAAAATGCTCATAGAACAAATAAATGTAATCGATGCGCATCGTGTATATGCACTTAAGCTTAACCCCAAGACTGCACATCATTAAGAAAAAATATAAGGCATTAGATATACACGGCAAAAAGTTCGAAAGAAATTAGTGTATATAAGTATAGATGAGTTGTATTATTATTATATTGACTAAATTATATAACCGGTACTCGCAGTACCTTTTATTCATCCCAGTTCTTCTTGCATTTTCTCTTCAGAATTTGTTCTACTCCTTCTTAATCTTGTCAACTATTTTTTGATCTTTTGAGTTTCTGTTTACAGCAATTGGTTCATATAGTAAACAATAGAAGATCAAATGCTTATAATCTCTATATACACTTCTTATTCTACGACATCAATTGATCATATCACTTGCTAATTCCATACATTTTTCCATACTCTTTCCGTACGCTTTTCGGTACATTCATAAATATAAAAAGGACTGATATCCTTATGTATAACCGTGTCTACCGAACAGTTATAGTTTTGAAATATTATTTACTTATAGGACATAGCAATCAAAAAAAGAAATTATCAAAATCACTCTCATCTATCAATAAACTATAATACATTTCTTATGCTAGACAAAGCTTAATATCAAGCCGGATCGACTAAAACAAGAAAGTCTATCAGAATTAGAGATATATAATACGAGGCGAGGTTATTATTATTTATACGGTTTTCTGTTCTTTAACATTTTTTCCATTGGCAGTATTTACCTTTTCACTTTTAGCTTATTCACTAACTTTGCGTGTTTGAGTTACTATCTTTCCTTGGTACAATCACTTCTTTTATGTATCGCACTGCTTCATAACTTGCACCTCTTCTAACATTAATCGAATTATCGGATTGAGTACAACTATAGGTAGTTCAAACTTTGAATCAGAGGAATTGATAACATTGGAATAACATAAGTCAGGATGTAAAAGTAACTAATCAAATTAGTAACATAATATAATGCCTGTATATTACTTTCAACTAATCCAGTATTACTATAATGAAATTGCCTTTAGGATTCCAGAAGATTTTTTAATTGTTTGTTGATAATATCTTACTATAAGCTATGAATAATGCCAGAGCAGGCTTTCACGTTTCTATTGCTGGCGGAATTTCAAATTCTGTGGATAATGCTTTAAAAAGTGGTTGTAACGCATTTCAGATGTTTAGCAGAAATCCAAGAGGTTGGGCTGTAAAGCCAATTGAAGAGGAGGAGGTAAAAAAATTCAAAGCAAAATTGGCTGAAAGTAAAATTCAAAGGAATTCAGTATGTGTCCATATGCCGTACCTTCCTAATCTTTCTTCTCCCAATTATGCATTATATAATAAATCAATTGATTCTCTTACAGATGAGATAAAGAGGTGCAGCACGTTAGGTATCCCTTATCTAGTAATACATCTTGGCAGTCATCTCGGAAAAGGATCTGATAATGGAATTAGTCAGGTAGTTAAAGCTTGTAGTTTTGCTTTTGACCGCTATTACAAATCATCCTCAAATCAAAATAGTAACTCAGTTACTATATTATTTGAAAATAGTGCAGGTCAGAAAAACAACATAGGAAGCAAATTTGAAGAAATTCGAGTAATTCTTGACAAATTAAACTCTGCTGGAGAATTTGGTGTTTGCCTTGACACATGTCACACATTCGCCGCTGGTTATGACATGCGTACTGAAGATAATGTAAATGCAACTATTGAACAATTCAACAAGATAATAGGGTTAAAGGAGTTAAAAATGGTGCACCTAAATGATTCTAAAGATAAGATAAACTCCAATCGCGATCGACACGAACATATCGGATTTGGCAATATTGGAATAGAAGGATTTAGAGCTCTACTTAAACACAAGGCTATCATGAGGTTACCTCTAATAATGGAAACTCCTGATGACGATAAATGTGATGATTTGAAAATTATTCTAGACCTTATTGGGAAACAGTAGAATCAAAGACTTGTAGTGATAACAATAGTTTAAATTTCCCTATTGATAGACGCTTAAACGCTAACTTATCTCATAAAATGTATAATAATAGATTCTGCTAAGAGGTATGAAATATAGCAGGAAAGTAAGGATAATATAAGAAAGATGTTTTCATACCAATGCTTACGCATTCTTGTGATATGATTCTGAGCTCATTATAGCACTTTTTTTATACACCTTTATTTTAATAGAACCCACTTGAACATTATCGTACGGGCCCGAAGGGCTTCGATCCCTTGATCTGCGGTTCCGAAGACCGCCGCGATATCCTGACTACGCTACGGGCCCTACTAACTGTTCATTCATCAAGGTTAGCCCTATATCAATGGAACTAATATTGTATATCTCTGCAACTGATTTTCTATTGTTAGTGAGAACATTATAGGGGCAGATGCTTCTCTATCTAATTAGAGTAAGGGTCGAGACTATATAATAGATAAAAGAAGAGACGGTTTTCGGCGCCGCTTTATCATCTCTTACAATTCGTTTCTTTAATTTGGATGCAATAATTTCCTAATTAATGTATGAGAAGGAACTAAGGGTACTATGGTGGGATGTGTGTATCCCATACCGGCGTGTTTTATTGCGTTTATGGAAATGTTAGGACACAATTAGCTTGACTTAACATCAAAAAGCAAATTAGCAGCTATATCACTGAGCCAATATTTGAAATGATTATTTCTGTGTGAAATTAATTGATAGTGGTATCTTCAAAGTCGAATCTTTCTGTGATGCTTATTAAAAACTGGCTTTTATCAAATGAAAGGAGGGAAAACTATATTTCCGATTATCAAGTCCATTCCAAAAATTGTATCTTATTGTCCTTGCTGTATATTGACTTTTGAGCCGTAATTATAACACTATTGATTTCTATTGAGATCTTTTTATCTAATCTTTGCTTACTATTGGATTAATAAGATGTAGTTGGTGGAACTTCCTTGAGTATAAATGTCATCTTCCGTATAATCAATAGTTGCTGAGCTATTACACCATATGATTGTCGATATTATCAAATCAGCAGATGCTTTCACTGAACCAATGTTGCTCACTATTATAACGTTAGTAAATGTGGTAGATCTTAGATCTACAACAGGCAGTAGCAGTTAGCAATGATGTAATATTGACAAATGTAGCATTATATCAGAGTCCTCTGCTCTATGCAAGCAAGAGTAACAAGATGCCTAGCGAAAATAGTAGATGAGATCAGCTACATTGAACAGTCGGTAAAGGAGTTAATTAGTTGACATGCATTCCTTCTCGATGATTAGTGTTATGGAGCATCACAGTATGCTAAAAGTTATTTCAGAGAAGCAAATTTTTTAAATCATACAAGAAATGCAGTTAGTACTTGCATGAAAAAATCATTTATGAAAGAGATCTATCTTATAGTTATAAAAAATAGGTACCTAAAGGTTGGCTTACTACTACTAGTCGCAAGTGGCATTATTGCGATGTATCTAAATAATGAAGGTTTTAACTGTTTATCAAAATTAACAAGAAAAGAAGTAGATTCTTTTCATGAAGATAACACGTTAGAAGGACTAGCGGGTTATTGTTTTTTTGTAACAAATTCTTACGTATATTCATTATTTGGGATAGTAAGTGGAGCAATAATAATTACTGTCTGGTACTTTAAATATAGAAATATATGGTATCCTAAATATAAAAAATAGCTTTTATTGCTCTTTTTCCTATATTTTGTTTATATATTACTGATTGCATATTGTAAGCCCTCGTTCTCTCGTTTCTATTTCCTCAGGTATAGGCTTTTATGAAAGAATGGTATAGTAATAGAAATACTAAAATTTTGTTTTTGTTAGCTAAGCTATATAATATATTTTATAAAATACTATGCATTAATATAGTATATATGAATATAAATCTATTTTAACTTTAGTTGAAACAGTAACTTCTTAATTTTTCTCATACATTTGAGCATTAAAATTACCTTCTCTTACAAGTTGCAGTTAGTAGCATTTGTCTGCGATTACGTGTTATGATTAATCACAAATTGAGAGAGGATTTTTATACCGCGAATACGTCAGTTATGGAGTGAATTGACTCTTTTATGAGTATTAAATATGAGCAGGACATATCTGATAGCAACCGTACTTGCAAAATGTATGTATGTCAAACATGTAAAAATACGGGTTTTATTCTGGGAACTGATGAAATAAATTATACAGAAAAAATGTTTATTGAGGAATGTCCTGAATGCAATTCTTAATTTGTTCAGTACGTATGCTGATAAATGACATTGTTAATATGCCAAATAACTTAAGAAATATTTTTGCCGTCTTTGTATTCCTCAATCACTTCATTAAATAGCCTTCCAAATAAGCTTGTTTGAGACGTAATTTTCCCTTTGAAATGGTGTTATGTGGCTTGGTTCTTAGAATGCGTCCGCAACAAGGACATTTAAGTCCCTCCCATTGTAGAAATGTCTCACATTCTATACACCTTTTATGACCTTTGATGTAATAACTTCGTTCATTAGAAGATTTATGGGCTTTATATTTATGACATATATCTTTACAATAAAGTCTCAACTTTCTATTTTCCAAATTTTATCCGCGACTAATTCATAGAATTCTTTTGACTCTGATCTTTTGAAATCGGCTGCTCTTGTTTCAGACTTGACATTTGGATTCAATTCCCACCAGCAAAACATCATATAACTTCATTTGATAAGTTCAATACAGGTTAAAAAACTTTTGACTTTAAACAATTTACAAAATCTTAATTTAGGTGATATTCTTACAAGGAAGATAGTTACATCGCGTTACTATATGTAGTAACGATCTCAATCAAATTGTTTGGTGTTCCGCAATTTCTGACCTTTAAAGTTATTACTTCTTAATATTACATTTTATAATAGTAGTAAATTTTGTTTTGAAAGCATTTTTGATTATTAAGTCTATGAATTCTTCTGAATGAGGTTTCCGCTATCTATTTAATAATAGGCCCTAGTATGAAAGTATGAAATAATTTTAGTTTTTAAGGTTTTGGCTTTGCCGCTACAGATACAGAATTTGACAGGAATTAGTAATTAGGTCGAATCGAACTGTTTTTAGACAAAACAGATAATATTTAGTGATTCAAAAGATTCCAAGTTGTCCTGTCAAAGGAGTTTGGATCTTTTTTATTTGATTTCGTTAATTTGGTCTTAGATGTTACACTATTAATTTACTATTCTTTTTGTAATTTGTTAATATTAGCGAATTTTCTAGTGTATGGTGACATTTTGTTGTATCACACAGTCATTTTTTCTATGATTGCACTATTGCATCTAAAGTTTTTTTCTTGTTACTATAAGATCAGAAGCTTGCACATTAAGATTTTTGAGTTTCTACCTCTGTAAAAGATGATAGGATTTTTTATAATGTAGCAGTGTTTAAAACATGATTTGGAAATTTTTTGTGCTTAACCAATAGCAGCTAGTTGTTTGGTCTGTATTATTTCCTTTTTAAAATCTTTAACCTTCTTTATCGCTCAATGATATTTTGGTCAACTGATGCAGCCATTCTCTGCTATTAAGAATTAACATAAAGAATACTGCAACCAGAAAACCTGAATTATAACAACTTCATATGAATATTATCTGTCTCGTTGTCATTATATCCATTGTAACTCATTTAAGTCATAAATGCAATTAATATTGTTATCATGTGCTTTGATATTTAGATTCCTCCAAAGGAGAAAATAAGAACAGAAGATTAGAAAAAGAGAGCATGGAAGTCCAACCGGAACTTGAAAAAGTAGAAGAGCAACCCATGGTAACTTTGGCAAATTAGTAGTAATAAAATAAATAACAAGAAGGCTTTATTTCATAGACAATCGAAGAATACAAAAAGGACGAGAAACCTAGGAGTTATGATTCAGAATTGCTAGCTTGGAATAAAATATGGACCGCCTTGGAGAAGGCGTTACAAACTAAAGCTCACGTGATAATACATCATACAATCACATTTCAGGTAGGATTAAACAGACAACTTGTAGTTTCTGAATATATTGTGAAGAATTTCTTTATCATTTAAGAAAAATTCTTTGTAAATCGATTGGTTTATCGATATACTTAGTAGAATGATTATGATATCAGATTTTTATAGAATATCTTACCCAAATCGTTAGTAATGCGAACGATAAAATTATCTCCAACACTATTAAATGCTAGTTTAGTAATTAAAAGGATGTATATGGTAGTAATTACCATTTGTTACCAGAGTTTATATAGTCATAGTGCGCATATATGGTATATAAAATGGTAATTAATGAATCAAGAGATGAAAGCGATTCCGCTGAATCAAGTAGTACAACTCATGTATTTGAAACAGTTAACGAAAACTTTGTCAGAGCAGTAGATCGGATGTCAAGTGTTCAACCACAATATGCACAAGCATTCTCTAATCTTCAGCTAGATTATATCCAGACAGTAAAAAATGTGATACAGAATACAATTTCAGCTCAAAAGCAAATGGTAGGAAGCTGGAATATCCCAGTGTCAAGACCATACACAGAGCAATTTACAAGACAGTCAAATGAAATTACTAACAACACATTAAGAGCAGTTGACATTAACAATCAGCTAGCAATCAATGTACTAGATCTTATAAGAGAGAATCTGAGAATCTATAGTCGAACAGTTGATGCAGTAACAGAAGTTAACACCAACATAGCCAAGGCCTGTACATACTTCTCTGCGGCTCAACAGCAACAGTACTCCAAGCAGTAAAAAGTAACTTCTTTTTTCATTCTTTAGAGATACCTCCAGAAATAATTATTACTGCCATAGTAGATCTGACATGATGAGTTCTTCCAGATTCTCCATTTATTACATTCCATTTACTTTTATGAATTATAAGACACATATTCTATTATAATAGTCCACTTGCCTTACTCCAATTCATATATTTCCCTTCATCTGAAACAGTAGATTAATCTGTTGTAGGCACTTGCTCATTGAGCAAACATTCCTCTTTAATCTATCTGTAAACGGAATCATGATTTGCAGTTAGACCTTCAATATTACAATTTAAGTGTTCATTAGCATTCTAAAATGAAGAGGACTGCATAGCACATATTATCATTTGCGAAGTAGGATGCATCTTTTAAAACCTAAATTAATTAATTAATTAATTAATGTCAAAGAAATGAATGGAGTAGCATTTGAAATAATAACATTAAGTCCTTCACTGTTCTTTTATGAAACTAAAATGCCATGAATAGGTGATTATTTTCAAAATACTAAATATTCATATACACGATATATGCTTCCAGGATTAGAGGGAGAGGGATAATTCCATTTTATCGGATCGAGTTTTACCTCTTTAAACTTGCTGTGGTTTAAAAAATCTTTATGGTTAGATGAGGAGAGAAGAATATTGTAAATAAATTCGCCTATCAGGACTTGATTTGGTTTTGCAACAGATGCAATCTTTACCGCCATACTTATACTAGAACCAATTATATCTATATGGGCTTTTTCTAAACTCGTTCCATAAAGCACTACCAAAGCATTGCCAAAAGCCAACCCTATTCTTACTTTAATTTCAGGTAATTCATTTGCCTTAAACGCAGGATTAATAACTTCTTTTATAATTTCTAATATCGCGCTCGAACAATCCAATGCATTTTTGCATGCTTTTGACTCATCATATTTTGCAGGAAATAACACGATAACAGCGTCACCTTCATATTTGAAGACATACCCACCATAACCTAATGCGGCAATACTTATTTCTTGAGCAAAGGTTTGAATCATTAATGCAAATTTGTTCTCTGGTAATGAGAGGCTCATTTGTGTTGAGTTATTAATATCAATAAATGCAATAACAAGATTTGTTTTGCTGTTTACATGTCTTCTAAGTAATTTTTTGGATTCTTCGGTTGACATATTAAGTTGGATACCATTGTTCAAGGTTTTATTTACCCTCGCATGAATTTGTTTCATTAAAGGGAGGTTGGCAAAAATCATGATATCCTCTCTGTCTCTATCTCTATCTAGTTAGTCAAGCAACTTTTATCTGTGAAATTATAAATTTCAACCTTGCATAAGATTTCAATTTTGCTTCTACCATAAGTAATAAGGCTAACTTCTAATTTATAGGTGTTACTTACAGATTAATTATCCCTTATCATATTATCAAAATAATCCAAATACCATAAATTCATATATCACATTTGCATGGATAATCTATTTAGGCGATTAATTTTGTTAGTACCTTACATTAATTAAAATGTTGACTGGAGAGAAAATTAGGCAAATCGTATACTCTGAGATAGAAAAGATAGGAAAGGAAAAAATTCAGGCAAAGATCACTTCAAACATTGAATCATCTCAACAATACATTGATATTATAATGGATGGGTGTGTTAAAAAGCTGAGTTATGAATCAAATGATGATGATATAACAATTGCAACATTATGTGAGGTCCTTCTTCATTTTATGTTAACAATTTGTACTCTACCATCAGAGAGAAAAATCCGAGTTAAAACTGATCTGATTCTTGACGTAATTATACCAAATTTACAAAGCTTAAAGATAAAGCCAGATAAAGCAATTATTATTCAAATTATAAAGGATAAGATAGATTTGAATATAACATCTCAATTGGAGTTCTTACAGCCAAATCATGAAAATATTTGGTTGATATCTGCCAAGCCACTCTTAAGAACAAAATATACAACATACAGTGTCTTTCCAAATACAGGATTACACAATTTTTCAAACATCATAATACATATAGACAACTTTCTAAAAGAAATAAGAGATAAAAGCTTTAGATTCATTCATTAGATTACGTAAATTTTCATGAAACGTTCTAAATATATTAGACATTATTTGCTCGATGATTGTATCTATTCAAATTTCAAATGACAATAATATTAAGATAAAAAGAGATTATTAGATTAGTTACAGAAGATATTAGATATCGACGAGCTATCTATGTATCGGGAGACTGTATCTCTCTTACACTCAAGTTCTTGAAATCCCATATAATATCATCTGATCTGAATGTTACTATAGATCCTCCATTTGTTATAATGTAATCTTTTGTCCTACCACAATTAGCACTATAAAATTCTTTATCTGAGCTTTTAGCATACCATCCACCATTATCAACAAGATCTGTTACTTTTCTCCAGTTATTGTTATTTTTATCGTCTAGATATGATTCCATTTTTACTTCTCTGTCATTGTTTATATTGTACATTACTACTTTCCAGCCAATCCATCTACCGAGGATAGAATCTGTAGCTTTTTTTGTATCTCTAGCATCAGTATATCCACCAGTATGCCATATTTCTTTTTTCCATTTCACATTACCGTCAATATCAATTGTTCCTATTAGAGAAGTGCCTTCGCATGGGTTCTTACTGTTATGTCTTCCACCTCTTGCTCTCCAGTCGAGATCTTTAGTATAATTATGATTTTCTTCCTCATTATTATTATCATTATTGCTATTATTGTTGGCAGAGGAAACTGTTCCTACTATGTCAGCGTACCCTGTAATCTCTACATTCTTCCATAATTCAGCACCTAAAGGCGTAATAATATTTAGTCTGACAGCAGGTCCACCTATGCGCCATGAACCATCATCTTGCCTAGTTATATTGTTATTAAATGTGCTATAAAATAAATTATTAGCAAATGGATTATCCATGTCAACAAACCATTCTCTTGCACCTTCTTTACTTGGATAGAGCTCCTTTATTCCAAATTTATCTACTTTTTGAATGAATGGTGAAATTAAGGAAGAATAATAATAATATATCGAAATAATCGTAGCAATACTAGCCGCAATATAATACCAATGACAGGCAATGATCTTCTATTCATTTTATTCTATAATCGAGCATCCATAAATTATCATCTTTTTCTCTAGAAAATTATGCGTAGTCAATTTTAAGATTACTAAAAGGTATATGCAATAACTTCGCCCACCATAATTAAGTATAAAATAAGCTTCAAAGATCTTGGTCTTATAATAGTAGTATATCATATATTATGTTGTATACTTTCAAAATCAATGCTGGCAGAGTTTTCATATAGCCGATCTGCAACTTCAATGCTTTAAAACCTTTTATTATCTCAGAAATAGCTCAAGCCGGGAGTCATGGCAATAATATATCTTAATTTTTACTGTAGTAATAGATAACTATATTAAATACTGTATTGAATTGGAGGTTTGTTTATTTCAAATGCCCATTGCAAATGTGAAAGGAGTTAAAATAAAATACGATGAATTTGGAAAGGAAAGAAATAAGCACATTTTGTTTATCCACGGCCTCGGCTCTTCTTCTATTGCTTGGCGGGATATCCCAGAAGCTCTATCAGAACATTTTCATACAATAACTGTTGATTTAATAGGCTTTGGTCTAAGTGATAAGCCAGAGACAGAAGATTATTATAAAATCAAAGGATTTAGCAGATTTATTTTTGATTTCAGAGAAGCAATTAGGATTGGTAGAAATGAAAAGATAACTATAGTGGGTCACTCATTGGGTGGCTATATAGCTGCAGAAGTTGCAATAGAAAATAAAGATCTAGTAGAAAAGCTTGTATTGATAGATTCCTCAGGCGTTCTTGAGCAGCCAACTCCAATGCTATCACTATATCTTGATGCTGCAATGGAAACGGATTCTATACTAAGATATAAGAAAGTAAAAAGGATCTTTGAGGATTTGCTTGCAGATCGTTCAAGGCTGCTTCCTATAGTAGTTGATCTGTTTATCGGAACAATTGGAAAGCCAGGAGCAAAACACGCATTCAAAACAGCATTCTATGATAGCACCACAACGAGGATCGAACCAGACAGATTAATGCAAATTAAAGATATTCCTTGTTTAATCATATGGGGAAGACAGGATAAACTGATACCTTTAGAGTATGCTAATGAGTTTAAAGCAGTCTTCAAAAAAAATCTTGATTCATTTGTGATAATAGAAGATGCAGGTCATGGACCATTTGTTGAGAAGACAGCTTTAGTA
>JBKPPX010000039.1:0-10951 GCA_046733815.1 Thermoproteota archaeon
GGATTTCTGAAGCTAATAGACCAACAGCGTGAACTAATAGTAGCTAGAAAAGATCTAGCTACTAGATTAAAAGCTTCTGTACGGAAGCCAGTAGTAGTGATAGGATCAGAAGATATAGATAAGCTTCCAAAAAATGTTGAACTGCCAAAGCCATCTATTATATTGACTGAACAGAAAAGTAGCGATAACGAAGTTGCTATTGAACGGTTTGAAGTAGTTGATCAGTTGTCTTTCACCAACATTCCTTCTAAGAAATACGATGAAAATAACAGCAGATAATAAATCTCCAATAGCCAAAAAAAGAATAAATTGCATCTAGTGATTAAGATGTAGTGAAATAAGAGAAAGAACACTTTAAAATATACATTGGCAACTTTATATGATTTAAGATAGTTGCAACTGACTTTGTATTTTTCGACGATGCTGAATAATTGTTGTGAGAAAAGACAAAATACTTTCATTGTATTAATGGTAATAGAGATAAATTTTTATTTTAAAATGATTTTCTAAGAAATATGGTTAACCCCTCATGAGGAATTCAAATCACTGTCTTAGGGTCTTAATCTTTTCCAATTTGTAAGCGAATAGAAAGACATGACATAATTTCCAAATTGCAATATTGCTGTGTCTTTTGCATACGACCCCAAAATACTTTGTTCTTCTCTCATTGACATTCCCATTGCAGTTTCTCTTGGCTGCAAAGTAGCAACTACAGCGTGGCCTCTATCTCTTTGAGCCATTTTTCGAAGTCGTTTTACCTCCAAGCCCTTCAACCTAGGTATCAAGGTACTAGATTTTACTTGGATTAGCCACTTTTCAAAATCCCGAGTAGCGATGATGTCTGCTGGTCCCCTACTTCCTTTGGAAAGCTGTATGTTCCATCCTCTTAGTTTAAGATAAAGCACAACAATAAATTCAGCTTCTCTTCCGAATTTACTCCATGAATACAAGTAAGGTGAGGAGGATAATATTTGCAAAGAGAATCCCCTGATGCGTAATAAGCTATAATACTTCCTGTTAAGATTTATTTGTCAACAGCTCAATAAATATAGATGATTAGGCAATATGTTAGGTAATATTTCAAAAAATGTAGCGGATGGAAATGTTAAGAATAGTTGGAACCGATCTATGTCTCACGACAACAAGAAAATGCCTGAACTCAAGAACTATGTCCTCTATGTAGATTATAACATTGAAAATTAATGGGATAATTAAAGTGGAAACAAACTTATTAAAAGAAACTATCAATACATAATTAAGTTATGTTAATTTATATACTAAAGAGAAAGCAGAAGCAATAGATAAAAACTTCTAAATTTATATCTTGAGATTAAAATTTTATATCTATCACGATAGGTTGAGCTGTTATTAATTTTTTGTTTCCATATATTTACATTGTGGTTAAATGCATATTTAAGTGCTAACTGCTATTATGTTTCCGATGAAAGTAAATCATCTACTATTTTTCTGGATAGATGTAAGTGGTTCAACGGAACTTACTAGGCCATAGATCGGCACACCGAAAAAATGATTATCAATTCTATTTGAATCCAATTCAATGGTAATTACCTTATCGTTTAATATAGAGACAGATATTGGTACATCTATCCACTGCATTACTCCATTTGTTATTATATCGGCTATACCTGAGAATACTAAATTATTATATCCATTTCGTGATATAGAACTATTATTACTTGTTAAATTCATATTCTGTATCGTCGCACTATTATTAGCTAGTAATGCAATCCCGGCAGTATAAGGTTTGAAAACAATCAGATGCTCATGGCTCTCTTTGCCCGTAGCTGTTATCATTGTTATATTTGACTTGAAATATTTGACGTATCCCATAGACACATCAAGTCTCCATCTTCCATCTAAAAGGTATATCTGCAACGGTACATCAGCGCCTAATGTGGCCTGATTCTTCTTGTTTATTGCTAATTCTCCTAATTTTGTACTAATTTGACCATTTATTGTTCCTTCTATATTAAAGTCGTTGCTGATAAGAGAACTGATATTAGCAGAATCTGTCATATTATTGTTTTTTATAAATGTTTCATTAGTCAGAAACAAGTTATTAATATTACTACTAAGATTTTGTGCGGATACTTCTGTCGATTTATTATGATGAATTATTAACAGTATTACAATAAATCCCAAACTTAGTACTATCGCTTTTGCAGCTTCTCTTTTAATTGTGTTGTATATAGTGCAGCATGATTTCATCGTCAAAAACGCATTGCAATAATAGAACTTAAACATTCTTACAGATCAACACCACTAATGTTAGATATCCAGTATGCATGCAACTAATACTCAGATAATGCTATGACAATAGAATTATGAAGACCAAAACTATGTTGTAGACTTGAAAGAAGCTTCAGATAATATGCACTTTTTGCTTGCTAACCATTCTCTATATATCTATTGATGCTGTTCATTAAGAGTTTTTCTCTTCCAATTGACATTTTATCCATATAGAAAAGAAAAAACCAAATATCAATTCGATAGATAATCCGGTTCACATCTTTTTCTTTCTTTGTAAAGAGTAATCATACTTTTGCCGATCTGCTTCTTTTGAAAATAAAGGGAATTATTATGCCAAATCATATCACATTGTTAAGTGAACAGAGCTATCTATCTGATATTAGTGATCTGACAGTTTTGAAAATATCAATCCACATTTGCCATGTTAACTTATGAGTGTTTGTATTCTGTCTGCTGGGATGATAAGAAGCAAGCAGGATCTTGTCTCCCTTAATACGGTAACGACTGCCATGGCCAAAAGCTAATCCTTTTAAATTGCTGGCTTTACAATATGCATCAAAAGCAATTTTTCCAAGAGTTAGGATAACTTCTATAGAATCTAAAATGTTTAATTCTGCTAGGAGATATTGTGAACAATTAGATATTTCCAAAGGAGTTGGCCTGTTATTAGGCGGAGCACATCTCACCGCTGCAACAATATATGCGCCTTTTAAAATGAGTCCATCATTTCTAAACTGGCTTGTAGGTATATTCGCAAAACCCGTTTGAAATAATGCTTTTGCAACCCAATCTCCTGAGCTGTCGCCTGTAAACATCCTACCAGTTCTATTTCCGCCGTGTGCAGCGGGTGCCAATCCAATGATTAACAACTTCGCTTCTACATCCCCAAAACCTGGAAGAGGCTTTGCCCAGTATTGTTCATTTATAAACCTTTTTACTTTGGATTTACTTATCTGCCCGAGGTAATTTGATAAACGGGGACACAATTTACATTGTGTAACCTTTTCATTAATTCTATACAACAAGGATTCTTTAGGTGAATTCTTATAATAATCTGCTGATATTAAATTTATAATATATTAAAGCTAGAATCTGCTATCATTTTATAATAGATGTAGTTATAATATTACGCTCAGGCAACTACTGTATTATTTTAATTATGTAGAATAGCGACTTATTATAAACATGCATATCTCTTTAATATCCAAATGAGCACCATAAATAAGGTGTATTATCGTTTAGAAATCAAGAGAAGAACAAATAGTTAGTAAAAGATAGAATTTAATTATTCATACGAAAATCTATCAAATATCGTATTTATGTATGTCACTATTTGCAATGAAAACAAAGAAATTTTAATGTCCATCTTTATTACTGAGTTTGATGTTGCCAACAATTACTTTGGATGGTCTAATCAAGTATGATAAATAGAACTTTACACAAAAACGTAGGTACCAAGAAATAAATTTGGAATAAAGCAGTTGGCTATAGTAAATAAATTCAATATGACTCTGTTGGTTCTGAGTGATTATGAAAAGATTGCAAAATTATCACTACCAGTTACATCCATCAAATGGTATTCTGATCTCTGCTCTACAAAGTGGCACAAAAACTACTACAGAAGATTCCCGTCGACTATATCCAACGTCATAGGCAATATTTTTCAATTAGGCAACAGATAATTAAAAGATAATTTGAGTATAGAGATATATATGTTTTTTATAGAACAAGTTATGATATGGCTTAGTAGTATCGTCGTCATGACCATTTTTGCTTACAAAATAAATGTGATTGATAAATATGGTGCATTAACTGCTTTTCCAATAGGTTTTATTATATTATATTTTGGTGCTACTTCATGGTTTATTGTTTTACTATTATTTTTTCTAATTGCTTCGCTGTTTACCAAGTATAAATATAAACAGAAACAGAGAATGGGAGTAGCCGAGGAAAATAACGGCGCACGAGGATGGAGAAATGTATTAGCAAATGGAGGACCATTAGCAACAATTGCTATCCTTTATTATATATCACATAACGATCCGATCTTTATGTTATGTTTTGTTGGTTCAATAAGTTTTGCCCTTTCGGATACTGTTGCAACTGAAGTAGGCTTACTGAGTAAAGTAAAACCGCGTTCGCTGTTTACAGGTAAGCAAATTGATAAAGGTCAATCAGGGGGAGTCACAATTCAAGGAGAGATCGCTGCACTTATAGGCTCACTTTTAATAGGAACAATATGTGGACTATTAATATCAGAAAATATACCATTGCATATGCCTATTATACTTTCAGCAGCTATTGTCGGTGGAATGATATCAACAAATATCGACAGCATTTTTGGAGCGACTATTCAAGCTAAATATAGATGCATAAATTGTAGGAAATACCTAGAAAAAAGATCTATGCATTGCAATTTTCCTACAATTCAAGAAAAGGGAATATCAATAGTTAACAACAACACGGTTAATTTGATTAGTGCAATAATAGGAGCTGCTATATCAGCCAATTTTATAATCCTATATGAATGAATATAATTCTAAGTAGGATTAAAATCGATTGCTAATATCAAGAATTGTTGTAATTTGCCTATTGTGGTATGACGATACCGTCAACTGTTCATCAATGCAGAGGGTTTAATTATCCATGAATTTATTTTCTGTATATGCCTCTAATTTCAATTTCACTGTATCCCGGCAGAACTAAAGAACAGAAACAACAATTTGCAAAGGCGATTACTGAAGCTGCGACGGAAATCTTAAGGGCTAAAGCTGAACACACAATTATTGTATATGATGAAAAATCTAAGGAGGACTGGTATATTTCAGGAAAGCCCCTTTAATAGTAGCAAACTATTTTATTTTGTGCTTTGATGAACACTACTAGCCTGAAATTGCCAAAATTTCCTCTAGTCGCTATAGTACAGATGAGATCATCAGAAGACAAGATGGAAAATCTGGAATTGTCGGTCGACTTTATCAGTGAAGCTGCAAAGAAGAAATCAAGTATGATATGTTTTCCTGAATTCCAGATGGCTTATTCACCAGTGAGCATATCTGCAAATCAACTATCAGAAAAGGCAGAATCTGTGAATGGTGGCAATTTCATCGCTACTTTGCGCAAAGCTGCCAAGGTAAACAAGATTAGCATCATATCAACAATTTATGAGAAAAATGATAGTGGCTTTGACAATCGTGTGTACGATACAGCAGTTCTTATAGACAACAACGGTGAAATATCTTCAGTTTACCGCAAATTACATCTTTATGACGCGTTAGGATTCAAAGAATCTGATAAGATGATGGCTGGTAATATAATAGAAAAACCTGCCAAGACATCGGTGGGAAACCTAGGACTGATGATTTGTTATGATATTCGTTTTCCTGAAATGTCTAGGATTTTGACGGTGAAGGGTGCCAATATTTTGGTCTCTCCCTCAGCATGGGTTCACGGCATTATGAAGGAAGAGCACTGGCAGACATTACTTAAAGCGAGGGCTATTGAAAATGGTTTATACATAATTGCACCCAATCAAATTGGCAACATTTTCTCTGGCAGAAGCATGGTTGTAGATCCATTTGGGATCGTTCTGTTAGACATGGGAAATAGAGAAGGAATGGAAGTTGTTGAGATTGATAAATCCAGAGTCCAAAAGGTAAGAGAACTACTTCCACTTTTGAAAAATCGCCGGATCGATGTCTATGGCAATAATCCCAATGTATTTAGTTAGCTGCTTGTTTATTCTTCGACGGACAAAGCGTATTGATACATATTTTCCACGGTTGTCTTACATTATATGAAAATGCAATATTGATTATTGGCCAATTACATAGATTACATTTTTTGGTCGTAGTTTTTATTGAGCCTTTCTGAGGAAGCGGAGCAGTTGCTTTACATCCTGCAGAGTAATTAGAACAACCAACGAATCTCTTCTTTGATGTGCGAGATATTATAACTCTTAATTTCCCTGTTTGACACAAAGGACAAGTTCCAGCAGTCATTTCTTTCAAAATAATGTCTGACCCATCTGTTATCCTGTGTCCCAGAGTAACCTCTTTTTCTTTAAACCTAGTGAGCCACTCTATTAAGGTATCAACTGCATATTCTATACTTAAAAAACTCTGGCTTTTACATATTTCAATCTTTTCTAAGTGATTTTCCATTGATCTGGTAAAATCTGTAGAAACAATATTTGGTACATATTTTTTCATTATTTCTATCACGGCTAATCCAAGATCTGTGACTTCAATTCCTACAAAATTTTGACTTGAGATAATATAATTTCGCTTAAACAAAGTACCTATGATTTCTGCTCTTGTAGTCTTTGTCCCAATCTGTTCTTTTTCCATCTGTTCCAATAAACTAGCTTGGTTAAATCGCAGTGGCGGCTGCATGAATTTCTCTTTAGAAATAACTACGATATTTTTCAAAACATCGCCTTGATTCAATTTTGGGAGTTCGACTTCATGGAGTATAAAATACGGTTTGTAAAAATGTATCCATCCTTCATATATATTTGATTTCCCTTCAGATTTGAAAACATAACTGCCATTGATATTTATTGATGCTATTGTACGCTGATTTATCGCTGGGTCGCCGAAACTTGCGAAGAACCTCCTGATAATAAGATCATAGATTTTAAAATACATTCGATCTAGCTGTTGCTTCGGTTTTTCCCCAGTTGGATAAATGGCTGGATGTGCCGGATCGGTTTTGATTCCTTCGTTCGGCAAAAGATGATCCTTAGCGAGTAATGGTGCGGCTAAGCTTTCGTAATTGATATTAACTAGAGATAGACGCGCAATAATTTTCTTGTAGTCTATAGATAATGGCAGCTTCTGACTCGATGTTCGCGGATAAGAAATCAATGCATTAAGATAAAGACTTTCTGCAATTGAAAGCGTGTAAGAAGGAGAAAGTTTGAATAATCTATATGCCTCTCTTTGTAAGTCGCCTAGATTGAATGGCCTGAGCGGATGGAGTAGCATTTTTTGAACTTTAATTTGACTGACTAATCCATCTTTGCCATTACAAGCATTTATTATTGAATTAGCGTCTGATAAAGTCCGTACTTTGTCTTTTTCATAAAATGCTTTAATTATCTGCCCATTTTTTTCAAAGTCTGCTAATATAGTCCAATAAGGATCTGGAATATGTTTTCTAATGTCCATCTCTTTGTGTACTACAAATGCAAGAGTAGGTCCCTGCACTCTACCAATCGACAAGTTGTGGTATTGTTTACCATTGTTTTCTGCTTTCAATAGTCGTGAAAGAGCTCTTGAAAGATTTACTCCATATATAAAATCAAGGATATGCCTAGATCTACCAGCTTCAGCTAATCCTCTGCTAGGTTTTAGCAGATTATCAAATGATTCTCTTATTTCTTGATCTGTAAGCGTTGAAAATTTAGCCCGTAAGGATTCATTATACTTAAATTTACAAGCATATTGAAGGATGTTGTAACCGATGACCTCGCCTTCTTGATCATAGTCGCAGGCATGGATAAATCTAGTAGCTCTTTTTGAAGCGTCTGATATTGATTTTATTATTTGTTCCACTCTAACTAGTCTGCCTGACTTGGCTACAAGTGGCATCCATTCCAAATCGAATACAGGATATATCTCTCGATTTTTTGTGATATCTACCAAGCCATATATGTGGCCTATGGAAGAGAATATTATAAAGTGATTATTATTATTTGAAACAGCATAAAAAAATGGAACACCTTCTGATGATATGGATCTTTTGAAATTATTAGTCCCAAGTGCTTGTGCTATCCTTTGTGCTGCATGAGGTTTTTCGCAGATAACAAGGGATAAATGGTTCATTCTTTATATCATGCATGAATTACAATAAATAGAATAATATGGATGTTATTATTGTATAGATCGATGTCTAACAATTTTTATATATCTGCAAAAAGGTATTCCTAAATACATGACAAATAAGGTCTGTGTTCTTGGGGCTGGCAGTACTAAATATGGTAAATTAAATGAAAGTATCATTGAAATAGCATTAAATGCATCAAAAGATGCAATAGAGTCTGCAGGTATCACACCAAACGATATTCAGGCCGGGTATATCTCAAATGTTTTTGGAGTGACTGACAAGCAGGTCCATATGGCACCTGTTATTATGAGCAACTTAGGAATTCCATACGTTCCAGGGCTAACGATCGAGTCTGCATGTGGTTCTGGTTCTGTTATGTTTAGAGAGGCATACGCCAATATAGCTGCAGGATTTTATGATTGTGTTCTTGCGTTAGGCGTCGAGAAAATAACGCATACTGGAACTACTCAGAGTACTACTTTATTTTCTTACTGTTCTGATTTCTTTTATGAAGGAGGAAATGGCGCATCATTTCCTGGATTATTTGCGTCAATAGCAAGGGCATATATGACTATACACAAAGCGAATGAAGAAGACCTTGCCTACGTAGCCGTAAAGAACCATGAAAATGGAATTCTCAATCCAAAGGCTCATGTTCGAAAAAAAATCACAGTTGATGATGTAATGAAATCTCCAGTCGTGGCTTCACCTTTGAAACTTTATGACTGCTGCCCATTTTCAGACGGAGCATCAGCTATTATACTTTGTAATGAAGAGTTTGCCAAGAACAATGGAAACCCGTATGTTGAAGTTATAGGTTCAGGCAGAGGAGCGTCGCCTGCGGCAGTTCAATCTCGTGAAGATATTACTACTATTCCAAGCACAATATATGCTGCCAAGCAAGCATATAAAATGGCTGGAATTACTCCAAAAGATATTGATTTTGCAGAAGTGCATGACTGCTTTACAATCGCAGAAATCATTGATATTGAAGATCTTGGTTTCTTTCCGAAAGGAACTGCTGCTCATGCTGTAACAGCGGGAGCAACTCGAAGAAACGGCGAAATTCCGATCAATCCGTCTGGTGGTTTGAAATCAAAGGGACATCCAATCGGTGCAACAGGAATAGGCCAGATCGTAGAAGTTTTTGAGCAGTTTACTGGCAAAGCGGGAGAAAGAACTGTTAAAAATGCAGAAACCGCGCTTACACATAATTTCGGGGCGACTGGTGCAAGTGCTGCTGTTCATATTTTTAGAAGGGTACGTTAAGGTGATACTGTCCGGTGCTAACAGGTAACAACAGGCTATGAGTGCACGAGAGAAGTTTATTACATCGGCTAAGAAAAATAAAATTCTAGCCAACAAATGTTCACATTGCGGACATACAATGCTAGAGACGGTAAACTATTGTGAAAAATGCTTTGGTAGCAAATTCGAATCTGTGGAATTGGAAGGAATTGGTAAGGTAGTAACTTATACAATCCAAGCTGTAGCGCCGGAAGGATTTGAAGATGTCGAGTCATATGCGTGGGTCATCTTCAAAGTAGATAATGCGCCACTTAGAGCATCAGGGTTTCTTCCTAGGATTGTAACCCCTAAAGATCTACCTATAGGAACAACAGTTAAAGTAGCTGGCTTTGATCCAAAACATGGTCTTTTGTTACAGAAGCTTTAGATCTAGCTACGTCAAACGAGAATGTACACCCGTATAGTTATTAGACAATATATGTAAAAAGCTGAATACATCAAGTGTTATATTCTTGACTTAGTAGTTTGCAAGGAGTTGTTTTATTGTTTTCAAAAACAATCAAATAAACTTTAAAAGTTGTCAATAAATAAAATATATTATGATTATGGAGGAAATTGTAGGTTTAATATCCTCCTCTTCAGCTCATATCCACTTAATTTGTAGCTAGCTTTGTAACAGCTTTTTGTATATATACATTAACATTTAGTTTTAACATTTTTGAATAATCTACTTTGAATGGAAAAAGATCATGGACAAGCATAAACAATTCATGAGTGATATTTTAACCGCTAGCACAGTAGTTCATAACCAACTCATTCGATTGAATATGCTTGATAAAAAGTTCACCATAATGGATAAAGACTTACGTTATAAAATAGCTGCTAACATAAAGGTGGGTAACAATGCTACGGCAAGAGCTCTTGCGATAGAGCTATCAAATATACATAGAGTTCAGCGGACTACACAAAACATGAGCCTTGCACTAGAAGTAATAGTAATTCGCTTCAGTACTATCAATGAATTTGCTCTAGTGCTTGATACCATTAATCCAACTATTGATATGATCAAGGATATACAAAGTGATATTTCTAGAACAGTTCCAACAGCAAGCCACTTATTATCAGAGATGACGTCAATGACATCGGACGTTTTACATAACACTGATATCAAGTCAGAGGTGGGCAAAAATTCTAATTCTATGGATTCTGACGCGCTTTCAATATTGAACGAAGTCGAAGGAATACTTGAAGATGAAGCAAAGTCACGATTACCAGAAGTTCCATCTACTATTCAGGAGGTTAGGATAAGTAGAGAAGTGGACGAAGTTACAGTAAAAGATGATCCTATGATGATTGAAAGTTAAATCTGTTGACCTGCTAATTAAATTTGATAGGAGTAGGGCCTATTATATGATTGGTTAACAAAAATTTACAAAGTAGTTTTAATCATTTATTCGAATAACGGGTGCAATGGAACAGTTGAGTCACGACTATTCATATCAAACAGAAATAAAGCGAGATGGAGTTTTAGAATCTGCCTCAAAACGAGTTAGAATGATTTTTTCTGTTATGGCTAGCCCTAATAGAATTGATATTCTGCGTA
>JBKPPX010000040.1:0-2796 GCA_046733815.1 Thermoproteota archaeon
TAAGCTGTGCAGTTCCTGTTGCTATCTTGTTTACCCTTTGATAATCGACATCATTTCCTGTTGCGCATATAAAACACAAGTGTACAGTGACAGGCCCTGTTGTTATCGGTGTATTGCCTGATGATAAAGCTGGCATAGTAGCTCTAGTTTTGGTATCTGTATTTGATGGTGGCTGATTATCGTTATAAATATTAATTTTGTTTTTGATATTGATATTTGTATCCCCACCCTCTCCACCTCTTACCACAGTTTTAATGATCTCTACCGTGTGACTACTCTTACCATTATCATCATTATCCTGTTTTAAAAGCTGTAGTAGTACCTGTGTATATATCCCATTAGGATTGTTTGTTATTTGATTTGCAATCTGAAAAATAAATTGTCCAGTAACAGCTTGTCCTTGAGTTTGAGCAATTTGAAGAGCTAGTTGTATGATTATTGATTCTACCTTTTGTACAGGAACACTAGTCTGCTTAGATACTATCTGTACAATCTGTCTTAGATGCTGGTTTATGTTATTCGAGTTAGTGCCTGTTGCTGTCTGAACAGCTTTATTCACTAATGATTGTGTTACATTTTGACCAGTACTAGATTTATCTTGTGTGATCTGTTGTGCTATTTGTACAGCGTTAGGAGTATTGATACTTCTTGCGTTACCCGCAGGGGATACTACTTGTTGTGCAAAATGAGCTAATGATTGTGAGACAGTCCCATAAGGATATGTAGTAACTTGTGAAGATATCTGACGAATATCTTCTATAGCCTTTTCTTTACTAGTTGTTTGTGCTGTTAGTTTAGCTAATTGTACAAGTATTTGATATACATGAGTTGCATTAGTACCAGAATTTGCAATTGCTACGTGTTGTGCAATCTGCTTAATTACTTGGCTAATACCAACCCTATTCTTTTGCTGCGCCTGTTGTTGTTGCCCGTATACTCCAAGTTGAATTGCAGGAATGAGAGATATGCCAGATAATAATACAATAGATAATGAAAAAACTCCTAATTTTGATATATTGATTGATTTAGGATGCTGATGATTATGCATTGTCGATATTCTACTGGAGTAATTTATAAAATTATTGATAATTAATATCATCTAATAGAGATTAGATGCCATTCAAGAATTTGTCATACAATCTTCAAATATCAGTGCGGATTATTTATAATTATTTCCATGTTAGGACTCATCATAAATTAAATCTATTAGCTTGAAAGTCGAACATGCTACTCATTATCCTATTGTATGTCCCAATAGATAGTTGTACCTTCATCGCCTCCAGATTCAGGAGATGGCGACGGTGTTATTGGAACAGAAGGAATTGATTCTCGACTAGTTGTTGTTTTAGCGTTAGTATTATTGTCTTCCTTTACAGGAGGCAAAGAAGAGGAAGAAGAAGTAATACCATCACTAACATTACTTTGTTGTTCTGCTACTGATGAAGCTGGCCTTTGAGAAGGTTCCATCACTCCAATAACATTTACACTATAACTTTTTGTTATATTAGCAGCAGCTCCATTATTAGTAAAACACGATAATTTAGAAGTGAGGTTGTTTGTTCCATTTGTAATAAGATGATATTTATCGGTATATGTAAAAGTCCAGTTAGAATAATCATTTACTCCACCAGGACCGGTTGCTGTAGCTTTTTGAAATGGCTTTTGGTCATTCCAATCTGCATAAACTGTACAATCAGTAGCGGTATTGTCTGTCGATATTCCTGATATTGTAAGCTGACCAATTGGCACTTGATTGACAACAGGCGATGTAATCTTGATACTTATTACTGGCGGTAATTTCTGCTGTTGTTGCTGTTGTTGCTGTTGTTGCAGTTGTGCTTGTACATGTAAAACACTATAATGAGCCGAAGGAGCGGAATAAAGAAGGATTAATATTCCAAAAGTAAATAACAATAGATTAAGTTCTTTTGTTAGGTTGATTTGACTAAGCGTTTTCATGCTTTATAGCAGCCTCTATGATGACAATAGATCTAATAAATGCATGTTTCTTCCTTTATGATGTTTTATCACAATCAACAGGATAAGATACCCCATATGCTTTAGCATCATTATATTACCTACTAAATCTAACTAATTAATTACCTAACAAAAACCAAGGGCTCTGTTCTTCTTCTGCTAAAGAGGAATACTGCACAATAAAGCCAGCGCTACCATTTGTTGGTGTTGGTGGTTGATGCTTCCATGAATACAATCCTGTCTTGTTATCATAATCAAACAATTCTGAATGTAGTTTAGGTCAGTTATTCTTCCAATTTTTCATCCTTTCTACATATCGATCTATTAGCTTGTCATATTCTTGCCTGAGTAGTTTTCTTCCTTGCTCTATACTGTAAAGAATCTCAAACGGAGTAGGACGATGCTGTATATTGTTGTATAATACTAGCCCTAGTCCTGCTATTGCCACACCTGGCATTTCTGCTTATTGGTGTATGCATATGCTTCATGTTGTGGTGATGGTATTGAGGCTAAGAAACCAATACTCATAGGTTCTGATACTGCAAACAATAATACTACTATTATTCCTATTGATATCTTTTTATTCATTAAAGCTACACCAGGTTATGAATCTAATAGTCGTTAGATAACTACGTTAATCAATATTAATATAATTTCAAAGAAGCTCTTTATCTCATTAATGAAAGCCAATGAAATTTAACTATATAGAACGTATAAACATAACAAAACAGCGACCATTCATGAAGAGAGTAATGGCTCTCTGTGCAGTGTCAATCCTTTTGTTGTCAGTTGCATCTCTTACTCAGGCCCTACCAACAC
>JBKPPX010000041.1:0-3596 GCA_046733815.1 Thermoproteota archaeon
GGTCTAAACTCATACCAAGATTATCGTCTGAGATTTTCACAATAGCTTTCTATCTAAGGGTATTTGTTAATGAACTGTCTCTTACTTATGACAGGAGCACCTCAGTTTTTCTTCAATCTGGTAATGGGTTTTATTCCATTAGCATATTTTTTGATCTCAATATTTAATCTTTTCAATGAGAGAGGTTTTTGAATGAAGCCATTTACCTTAGTAGCCAATAACTCTTCTGAGAAGATGGTCGTGTTAATGTCAAACGCTGTCATTAGCAAGATCTTGATATCTGGTCTTATTTCTCTAACATTTCTTACAAATTCAAATCCATTCATACCTGGCATTCTAATATCAGAAATAACTAGAAGATATTCTTTACAATTTACTCTAAAATGTTCCAATGCTAAAAATGGATCTGTAAAGTCATAGACATTAAAGCCATACTTTTGCAACGATAATTTCATAAGTGTAGTGTTGTCAATTTCATCATCTACGATCATTATTAAATCAGTGTTCGATGCCATTAATTTAGGTGTAAGAATATATTTAGAGAAATTTAAGTGATAATCTCATTATTTTTTGACCTTTTATATAAATAAGTAGCAGCAAAACAGATGTAATTATAATTAATTATGCGGATAATATGTATTTATTCGGTTCATCGTGTATTGTTATTTAAATGTTGTGTACAGCTATTTTATATGCTTAATAAACATAATCTCTAGAATTATTAAAATATTTTAAGAGCAATCCAGCCAAAAATTATATTTATTATTGGAATGGTACAGTCAATAGACTTTATTAGCAAAATTGGTTAGACAAAAATAGAGATATTTCTTTATTCTAATAGAGAATACTAATTTGGTAATAGAAGAGGTACGTTATGATTTTGAAGGATTCAGAAGGTATGCAGACGATTTTATCCATGATCTAATCAAATTGATGATAATTTCCAAAATGAGTTCTACGTTCAAGAGTATTTCATCGAGAGATTACTTTGTAAATTTGATACAACAAATAAATGGCTGTGAGGCATATGTTGTGAGATATGGTCAACCAATATTATATACAAAATACATGGGTATGGAGTTTAGTGATCAAAAAATTAATTCACAATTTGTTAGATTAAATGATCATGCGATTGATGTTACCATGGAATCTGCGTTTAGAGAATTTATAAAATCATTTGATAGTCTGGCTTCTACTACGGCAAATAGGGTCAATTGGGGTATAGATGTAGGAAAGGGTTCAGGTATACACCCGCTCTTTAAGTTATTCAATTCATTCGTGCATGCTGTGCACAGTCTGACATTGTTTGAAAAAAATAATGATGACAGCCTTATGGGAAAAAGATTCACTATCAAAAATATAAATATCACAAAACAATCAACACATTTAGAATTTTTAGTTGACGGTCAAATGAATATAATAGGACTATATCCATCCCAAAAAAAGGATGGAGTAGAGATACTATTTGGCAATTCTAGCATAGCTAACACCATAGTATCTTTAATGAAGCAATAAGAGTGTCAGTATAGTATACGTATGTAAACAGATGACAACTGCGCAACTACTGCACATGATAGAGGAAGCTTCGTGGAGTTTAAAAATAATTAAATTAAACTATAATAGATGATATATTATTATCCCTGTAGACAGTAATTTATCATATGCAGAAGACAGAGCTTAAAGAGTTATATTTTTCATGAATGGATCATTCTTGATTTTACTATCTCTTTGTCATAGAAGGAAAAAGTCGTTTTGTGTATAGACCGCAAATTGGCCAGACTCATTCTTATTATTTATGGATAAAAATAGAGCACATTCGTACATCGATGTTAAATGATAGAATAAATAATATTAAATTAAGTTACCAATACATAGAAAACAATATCTATTTTGTTAATGATCTATTGGTAGCTCATTCCATAACTTTATATGGATATAAATAACAAAATTCAAGATTATTCTAGTTAATCAATACCACCGCTATCAAGAATCGCTGCTAACAACAATATTGCTACTGACAAAATAACTGTAATCCTTCCTAGATAAATTATTTTTGATCGTATAGATTGGACATAAATTGTTTCAGCATATCCAGTTGAAAGTGTCTTTTCTGTCTCTGCATTAAGAATCCTGATATGAATTATATAGGTAATAACAGTCGCAAGCACTAATATTATTTTAAACAAGAGAATTATGCCGTAATTTGTTCCGAATAATAAACTTGGTTCTTGTAGGAATACACGTGAATTGTAAATGCCTGTTATTATTAAAATCACTAAAGATGGCATTGCAATCGTGTTGAATCGTCTTCCAATTTTGATCATAAGTGCAATGCGTTCTTCCAATGTTCCTGTAATACTTTTGAGCATGGGTGCAAGCACTATGCCAAGGAAAATTGAGCCGCCTACCCATATGGAGGCAGTAAGTAAATGCACCCAGGTTAGTAGGCTATCAATAAGTGACATCTTATAATTACAATAATTTCCACCAGGACATATTATTCATGCTGCGATAAGAGATAAGAAAAGTTTTAATTCACTCTTATATTCACCTATTATTGAACAGCTACTATGCTTCTAAGTAGACGTAGAATTATTCTTATTGTAGCAATTGCAGCAATTCTAAGTGCCATAATATTACTACCATTAATTCTTGCCACCTTTTCAGCTCCTGATATAAATAGCATTACCATAGAACTTTCGAAGGTAGAGGTTAAAAATATCACAAATGATAATAAAAACATCCCTCTTGATATATTTTTTAGTGTACATAATCCAACCGATAAGGCAGTCACAACATCAAAAATTGAATATAACCTGATTGCAGATGATAAATCTCTAGGTCAAGGAGTTTTGTCTTATGAAGATATTCCTCTTAATGGAAGGCCGCAACTCTTACCGGGCCTTACAACAACATTACAGTCAACATTTGAACTAAATGAATCTAACCTGAATTCAGATATTTTTAGAGCAATCAAAAATGCAGAGGCAATTAAACAGATCAAATGGAAGGTTGAAGGAGTAGCACAGATCGAATCTGCATTTAGCTTTTCTCCAAAACAATTTAGTGACGAGTTGAACGAATAGATTATTTAACTTTAAGTATAATATATAGAACAATTCCCAAAGACCGATAGATATCAGGCTCTTTAAAGCCTAGCTGCAGGGATCAAGTAACCAGATGAAGAAGTTCTGTCAAAAATGGTAATTATGATGATTATAGATACATAGAACTGAAATTGTCTTAATTTTTTCTAGTTCTTTTATTTTGAATGTTTATCTTATCATTAATATAAATAAATACAAAGAAGAATAATAGATATTTTAGCAAGAAATTGAGTTTTTTACATTAACTGTATATTAATATTTTTGGAAAGACACGCTCGTCAAGTCCGGATCAACAAAGAATCAACACAAATTTTCCTTTACCTGTCCTTTACGTATGTTAGAGCTTTTATTATCCCGTATTTTATTCCACAACTTTTAGGTGCCTTGGGCTATTGGAAATGGCAGGCTGAACATCTCGCCATAGCTTGATGCTTACACCTCCATCCCATCAACGCTATCTTCTATAGCCGCCCTCCTCCTTACGGAAGG
>JBKPPX010000042.1:0-2283 GCA_046733815.1 Thermoproteota archaeon
ACCAATTGCAAATGCAAGAGGATGGAGTATATCCCAGCTGGCAGTCAAATTCATACTATCCCAAAAAGAAATATCAGTAGTGTTACCAACCGTTATTAATATTGAGGAAATTGAAAGGTTTGCAGAAATGGCTGATGGTAATTTTCTAAAAGAAAACGAAATGGCAGAGATAACAGATCTCTATAATAACAACTTTTATATTCACCAGCAATCTTCTTATTCTTCTGTTGCTACTTCAGCGTCGTCGCCTTCCAAACCATGATGGTATTGGAGAATATCATACTTTTGTCTGCATTACTAAAGATAATCCCATATTCTGAATTTTTATGGCAGACAGCCAAATAAAAAATTCAGCTCCTCGAATTATGGTTGTTGATGATGAGGATGATGTTATTTTACAATTAAGAGTAGTTTTAGAAGATAATGGATTCAAAGTCGATTCATTTAATGAGCCTCTTCTGGCATTAGAAAATTTTAAAGCTGATTTGTACGACCTATTAATTCTTGATATCAAAATGCCAAAAATGAATGGATTTGAACTATATAAGCAAATAAAAAAAGTAGATAATAAAGTCAAGACAATGTTTTTGACAGCATTAACTGAATTGCAGGAATATGAAGAATTTAGAAAAGAAGTATCTCCTAAATTAGGTGAAAGATATTTTGTTCCAAAACCAATCGAGAATGACGATCTAATAAAACGAGTAAATAAAATATTAAGCCAAATTGATCAAAACAATTAGCATATTTATTTAGAAGAATGAGATATTCAAATTTTTTTATGCGTTTAGTTCTAATTCTAAAAACTATCTATTATTTCGTTTCTTCAAAATACTTTACTCGTTCTTTCTTGAATTCCCTAGAACTAAATAAAATTCTATAGTCTTTAATTCCAACTGTTTCTGACATCTCAACTGCAATTTTTTCTGCAGCTTCCAATGTGCGAGCATGGATCATACTAAATAAATTGAATTGCCAGTCAGAATATACTGGTCTACGATAGCAGTGACTTACTTGCGGGAAAGCTGCAAGTTTATAGCCAATTTCATCAATCTTATCTTCAGGCACCTGCCATACTACCATCCCATTTGCAGAAAAACCGGCATCACGATGGCGTAATATCGCTGCAAATCGTCTCATTACACCATTTTTTTCATATTCCTTAGCTTTTGCAAAGAGTTCTGTTGTTGTAATGCCAAGGTTTTCTGCCATCTCCTTAAATGGTTCTGGGATCACTTTCAGATCTTTTTGTAATTCACGGATAAAATGTTTGTCGTCTTCTGTAATCTCAAATTTCTTTGGATTTAATTGTTTAACTTCGTCAATTGGCTTTGCCTTTTCTGTATCATCATCATTAACCATGTCCAGTCTAACTCCAATCTTATAAAGTTTCAGTGTAGGTAACAAACGATATTTTATGACTCCATCAAGTGAAGCTAGTCTATCTAAATCTGTTTTCATCTCACCATAAGGAGGAACAGCGAGAGTAAACCACATATTGAACTCATGATTTCTTTCATAATTATGACTTACTCCGGGGTGCTTATTTACTTCATTTGCGATATAGTCAAGCTTATCCGGCTTCACTGCAAATGCAACAAGAGCACTTTTGTAACCTAGTCGCCTAGTATCAAAAATGGCGTTAATCTGTCTAATCAAACTTATATCTTTCATGTATGCAATCCTATTCATAACTTCATCTTCAGTCATATTGTACCGTTTAGAAATCTCAAGGTAAGGTCTATCTTCAAGTGGAAAACTCCACTGGATATCGTTCAAGAGTTGCTTATCAATTAAATCAATCTGCTGCTGTTTTATTTGCATTGCAGTCAGAATAAAACATTACTTTTAATCTATTAATACTTATCCAAATAGTATTATTAGAAGACGTTTGTAAATTGAAGCACTGTGTAGCCACAAAATTTTATGACAGGTAAAAATTAATATTTCTATAGCTGCTAGAAACATCTAGCTAATAAATCTCATTGCTAAGGTAATCATAACAGTATTATATATAGAATTAGATAATCTAAATATATAAATATTCTTTTAGCCAATATAATATAATGGATATAATTACATCAAGTTCATTAGATATTGATCAAAAACAATATCAATATACGCCACTTAACCGAGTACTTGTAATTGGTCTTGGTCAGCTTGGGCTACCTGTGGCCAAATTTATAAAGGAACGAGAAGGATTCGATGTCTATGGATATGACATTAGTTCTAAAGCAATGGACCGTGCACACACAACAGCAGGAATAAAAAAAGCTACTAACT
>JBKPPX010000043.1:0-4324 GCA_046733815.1 Thermoproteota archaeon
TTGTTGGCTTTAGCGGAAGTTGAGGCTGGACCTGTGCCTGTGTATATAGAATGTTATGCAATAGAAAATAATAAACGCATGTTCCGAAAACAAGGAAAAGAGATACAGTTTTAAATTCCAACTAAATAAATCTTTTTCTGAAGGCGATAAGTAGTGCTATAATTTAATGTATATTTATTTACTATTAAATAGTTGTTCTTAATTAATTCTAATAACAACTATATCCCAAGCATCACAATAATTAATATTTAATTATAAATCTATTTATTTTAATAGAAAAAAATTTAGTATTATTATTGTTTTTATCTTGCAATTAGATTATTACCAGCCTTACCAGCTTATAGTAATCTTGAAGTAATATACAGCCGCAGATAACAACTGGAGTCCAATGGATAATGTCTAACATGATGGTAATAATGATAGAATACATAAACTACAACAAACTATAAGTTACTAACAAGAAATAGAGCACCATTTCTTTCGAAGAGATGATTGTTTGAACGGCAAGAAATATCAGCTCTGACCAATATCATCAAAAGCTGGCGCATTTAATGGTGCAGAAAAACACTTAGTATGTATAATACCTTTGATACACAAGTTAATAATATATCTACTAGTTTAGCGCAATCTACCAATATTAAGTTATGATACATATTAGACAATAGAACTAAACATTGGCTATACCTCTAAACTATACATTCAACAAAAACAACAATCCTAAAAATAGTTGAATTTAAAGTCATAGACTACCAATATAAATATTGATTTAGAGGACTAAGAGAATATTTTAGAATAAAATTATATTAATTGTTATAAATATAAAAATGATGAAGAAGAATCTATGTATAGATATCTTTAGATGAATTATTTCTCTAAACCACTAATACGTTGGGGCATTAGTATCTGCAATAGCAGCATTGGAATTAAGACAAAAGCTCTGTCAACATAGTCTTACCATTCATTATCAATATCACAAACGTTGATTAATTCTTTCAAATGTATTGTGATGTTCTATTTGATATAGGAAGAAGAGTCTAATTATTAATAAATAATAAAATGTAATATTGGTCTTTATAACCAAATTAACCTCTAAGATTAGAATAAGATATTTGATAGGAGATAAAAAATTGCATGACACTAAGTTTCTAGATAAATAAAAAAGATCGGATATAGCACCTGTTATATATCTCAGCGCTGATTAAAAGTATTTTGGATTATAAATAAGAACATGAAACTGTACTGGATTATAGCAATGATATTCTTTACTTTCACTATGTTAATATAATTTTCTTGCTATAGTATAATGATATCACTTTTATGTCTTTAGCACTTATTATAATAGAAATATTCTTGTGCAAATTGATGAATATTGACTATGTATAGCGAGCAACAGATCTTAATTACATAATAAACATTTACCATGATAGAATGGCATTCCACAACTACCGTCAATCTTTTTGCAAGCATATACCATCCCACACTTTACGCACTGATGTTGACATGCTACGTGGACAGGTTCTGAGTGTGACATATCAATTCTATATTTCTAAATATTCCGTTAGTAGTATTAAATAAAAAGATCATGATTAAATATTATTATAAATATTACATATTTGCTACTGACTAATAATATCACAATATATAACTACTCAGAGTAACAACTATTCGATTCAACTTGAATTGTAATTTTATAGATATAGCCAGCAAAGGTCTTACTAAAAAAGTAATCTATTATTGATAAACACCTCATCTAACTTTTAGAATACAATAATAGCCACAACAATTGATGTTCTCGGATAAGAATATAATCGTATAGCATACGACACCGCTATATGTGCCTGTACCATGTTTAAGGGATAAAATAATATAAATATTTTATACGTAATGATATTTTATCCTATATGATAATTTTTTATATTGTTCTATAATTACGCATATTGGTTACTATGCAAAAAATAGTTAATAATGCAATCACATGTGATCAACAACTGGTAATACTATCAATCAAAAAGCAGCTATTCTTGATAATCCACTATAAGGTAATTAAATAGTTGACAAGCAAGCCTGATAACAGAGGTGATAGTATTGATGCCAAATACCATTTCCTTTTATCTACTAACCAGAGAAGGCAAAGACTAATAAGATTTATATCCCGACTTGAGTCAATTAATTGATTTAGTTATCCCACCTTTATAGATATGTGATGAATGCATAATCTATTGAATGTGTTAAATCTCATCCTAGCTTAACCAGTTTGGATTTGTCTGAAGTCATAAATATAATAGAATATGATATCGATTATCTACCCAAAGTATTCTTCGAATATAATTACTACTCAAACAGTAATTGTAGTCTACGCTATTTATTTTGTTATTTTTGTCTCTTACTTTTTCCTCTCGACTGTCCTCCACCTAATTTATTCTTGATTTTTGCCATTTTCTTGTTTTTATTAGAGTCTGAACTCTTATCTTTTGCCGCATTCTTGTTTTCTTGCTTATTACCTTTTGATTTTCCTACCATAATATTTATTATAGTAGATCATATTTAGGTAACCAGTTATCCAATACATGAACATAATTATATAGTTTGACTCCTTATAGATCCGTTATTGGCAGAATCTTTCGTACTATAATATGTTACAATTAAAATTCTACTTTGAAGCAATTCTATTCATAAGTAGTATTATGTTGGCTTTTGGCTGTATTCCATTTATACTGTTAAGCGAACTTCCAAATCATTATTCTAAGAAATTATATATAAGAATACACAATTACATTATGGATTGGAAAGCGATACTCATAGCAATACCAAAAAAAGAGTTAGTAAAAAAGGAATACTAGTAACAGCTCTTATTGTTGCGGGGATTATTGGAGCAAGTTTTATAGTGTATTTTATACCCTAGCTATAAGAATATTTCAGTAGATAAGAATCAGACTATAGGCATATCGTTACAAAAGTGCCTGGAGTTAGAGCAATGGATATTAGTATCTCCAACGTTGAATCGGCCACATTTGTTTGATGTTGCAGTTTTAGAAGAATAAATGAATTAAATTAAAAAATGCTGCCTAAAGACAATGAAATAAACATACAATAAATTATTGATAGTATAAACAAATTGTCATAACATTTCTGACAAATACATATGCATAATAGATAAATGGTCTTGGTTACTTCTTAAACGAAGAAAGATAATAATGAGATCATCATAGGTGAATATGATGGTTTACTAGAGGTTATAGTTACATGGAAGTATTGAAAACATCTATATACAATACAAATAGAAAATTGACTAGAGGTTTTAGACACACCACATTGATTGTTCGATGAATTAGGTATAAAGCGTCTAATACCATTCAACAAAGTAAATCTTGCATTAGAATATAAAGATTGAAGCTTTAAGTAAGTTAAAAAAGTATTATATGTGTACTTATATGCCTATATTTTTGACACCTTGTTTCTATTCTCAGGATATCCAAACTAATTATTAGTGTTTAAGTTGCTGTATACGCTTAGGATAAATATTTCTATGCGCCAGTAGATGTAAAGTGTTTAACAAAACTACAAAATTGCAAATTTAGAACACACCAAATTACGATATCTATCATATAGCTCACTTTAGCGCCTTAAGAGACAAAGATATATTTCCCTTGTGCAGAACTGCTGTCAGCGGGGTGGGGAAGCCAGTTATCTCTGAAGAGAGAGAGGTTAAGTAATCCCGGCGGGCTCATAACCCGCAGAGCGGTTTCCATTTGCCTAAAGCATGTGGCCGTATGTTCAAATCAACCCCCCGCTATTTTTAAAACATATTTGTATTTGGTTATCCCATCGCAATGTAGCAGAGAGGCTTTACCTCTTGATTCTAGCAAGTGAATTTCCAGTAATCCGTTATACTGCTACTTCGGTAATGGTAAAATCTATGCGATACTTTAATGCATATAATTCTGGAACATTAGCACATTTCTTATTTTATAAAGAAAAGGATGCTATCTTTTGTATTCATAATCTTCTTATATTGTGTATGATCCCTGCTAGATTAATAAAACCAGAATATATAGATAATAAAAATTATATAGTAAATTGGATGAACTTTTGTAAAATATCGTTTACATGAAAGTTTAAAGAAGTTGTATGATACCTTTTACTATTATTTAGTATAATTATTAGTGAATTTGTGAGACATAAGATTATAAAAGAACAAGTAAGAACCAGATATAAGAGAGCGGTTTTCCCCCACCAGCAGCAACAACTATCCATAAAAACTACTTCTATTCATAGTTATTCGCAACTAGAGCACATGAAGGAAAGTCTTACACGTACCCAGTCC
>JBKPPX010000044.1:0-6771 GCA_046733815.1 Thermoproteota archaeon
GAATTTTCTCAGTGTCATGTCGGGAGTAGAAAATGTGAGCGAGTGGGTTGACATGTATTCCTCAGTGGCAGCCCTGCCGTTGAACACCTTTGCCATTATTAATGAATGCCTGAAAGTAGATATATTAATTATTGCGACTTACCGCACTTGCTGCAGAACTTGGCATGCGCTGGTATTGATGCATTGCATGCAACACAATTTTTTGTTGTTATTGTCGAGCTTGCCCGAGGTCTTGGTAGCTCAATATCTACAGGCTTGAATGTGGGCTCCTGCGGCAAAGGAAGTGAATAGTCATTGCTGCTGCTGCCTGCTGCAGCGGGCCCTACTGTGCCCCCAGTGCCCACAAATCCCCCTATGCCAAAGCCTGCCTGTGGGGCTGACGGGGCAGATGAGCTTCCTCCAGTGGGACTTTTGATAGATGTGCCCTTGTCCATGGCATTTTTGATTTCAAGTATTACCCTAACAGCAAGAAAATTCAGTGCTGATGTTGAGATAAGATACTCGCCTATGTTGTTGAAGAACTCCTTATCCCCTACCTTTCCCTGTTTGTAGAGCTGGTTTGCGTCGATAAATGCTTCATACGAGTTCTGAGTATCGTTGATTAGCTGCTTGAGCTTTTCAGCTAACCCACCTAATGTGTCGACGCCAAAAGACATTAAAAAATAGAGAGCCAGCGGGCTTTAAAAAGGGTGTGCCTGCTTGCTAATAGTTGTTGTTGTCGTTGTTATTGTAGCCACCGCTGTATCCGTGGCTGTTACCATAGCGACTGCGTCTTCTGTCGCGACCATATCCTCCGCTCTGGCTCCTGCCGCCTCTATAGCCGCTGGAACTTCCTCCTCCTCCGCTGCCATAGCGTCGTTCGCCTCCGCCACGCTCATTACGATAGCCGCTTCTGCTGCCATAGCCACCGCGCCAGCGATTTCCGCCCCCTCGGCCAAACCATGCTTGGCGCTGTGCTATTACCGGCACGACAACTCCAAGCTCATCATTCAGCTTACGGATCGGCAGCTTTGTCTGCGCAAGTATACGCTCAAAGTCAGAGATCCTATCGTTTGAGACAAGTGAGATTGCCTTGCCCTCTCCCCCTGCTCTTGCAGTCCTCCCAATCCTATGGAAATAGAGATTAGGATCCTCCGGCACATCATAATTGATTACATTTCCAATAGCCGGGACATCTATGCCTCTTGCCGCGATGTCTGTTGCAACAAGTATGTCTTCAGCTCCTCTCTTGAACTTGTGCATAGCATTGTCTCTCTGCTTTTGTGAAAGATCGCCATGAATCGTGACTGCACTAAAACCTTCCTGCCTGAGCTTATAGGCAATCCTGTCTGCTCTTTGTTTTGTTGCAGCAAACACTATGGTCTGTGATTTGGCATTCTGATTCCGCCGAATGAAGTCCATCAAGTGTTTGAATTTTTCACGCTCTTCTACTACCAGATAGGATTGGTCAATGCTTTCAAGTGTGATTTCTTCTTCATTAAGCCTCACGTGCTCAATCTTGTTCTGCCTCATATATTCATCTGCCAGCCTCATGATCTGTGGCGGCATTGTTGCAGAGAAAAGGCAAGTCTGCCTGTCATCGTTGACATAGAACAGGATGAACTTGATGTCGTCGATAAACCCCATGTCAAGCATCCTGTCTGCTTCGTCCAGCACCACGAATCTGACATCATCTAGGATTATCGAGCCTTGCTTGATGTGATCAATAAGTCTGCCTGGCGTCGCAACTATTATTTGTACACCTCTCCTGAGTTTATCTAGCTGCAGGTTGATGCTCTGACCGCCGTAGATTGTAGCCGCTCTGATTCCTGTATACTTTGCGAATCTGGTGATCTCATCTGTCACCTGTACGGCAATTTCTCTTGTCGGAGCAAGTATCAAGACCTGCACCGGGCCGCCTGGTTTGATCTGTTGCAATATGGGCAGGCCAAAGGCTGCTGTCTTGCCGGTTCCTGTATGCGCCTGTCCCACGACATCTTTACCCTGCAAAATAAGAGGTATAGCTGTCTCTTGTATAGGGAATGGCGCCTTAAATCCATTTTCTGTGAGTGCTTTTGTTAGTTGTGCACTCAAACCTAACTGTTCAAAGGTTTTTGTCATTTTCCTTTTTCACTTTTGTATATTCTTTTATATCCACAAAAGCCACGGAAGATATGAAAAGTCGTTTTCTTGGTCACACTTGACAAATCTGCCGTACAGAAACTTTTGTCTTGCTTTGCTTAGGCAAGACAATGATATAAGGCATACGGTATCATATTCAGTTTAAATTTCAAGCCCCCATAACGATTATACTAATAAATGCCTGACCCAGATGCTAAGCGCTTGCTTTGGTTCCTTTTTGCTGGCTCCAGAGGGGGCGAGAATAGGATCAGGATAATTGACCTTCTTACGAAGAGGCCTTACAACATCAACCAGCTCGCCGATGCGCTTGGAGTTGATTACAAGCTGGTGCAGCATCACATAGGCGTGCTTGAGAGGAACAATATGGTCACAAGGACAGGTGAAAAGTATGCGGTACTTTATTTTATTTCAAACTACCTAGAGGCTAATATTGAGGCATTGAACGACATCCAGGCCACAATAGAAAAAAGCAGAACAAATCTGGAAAAAAGTAAATAAGGCTACTACTGACGCCTGATGATCAATGCCTCTGCTGATGGACATCAGCTCTCTAGTAAGCATGGCAAACATGGCTATCTTGGTTGCATTGCTCGGAGTGTATGCTAGATTATATATCAAGACTAAAGCCACTTTTACGATTGGCCTTGCCATTTTTGTCAGCATGCTGATGCTCCATAATGGCATAGCAGTTTACGGATACTTTGCAATGGCGCCGCTTTACACTGATGAATTGCTGCCATATTTTGCCGGGATACATCTCGCGGAGCTTGGCGGCCTAATAGCGCTTCTGAAGGTAACAGTCTGGCCTGAGGGATTAAAGGCAACCAAAACTGCCTCATAGACTACAGAGCAAGCTACAGATCTGGTAGAGATCTGGAAAAAAGTATTAATCCAAAAATTGGCAGATGCAGCTTGAATTGGCAGAGATCGGTGTTCTAATATCTGCTTTGGCGGGGGTGGGATCATTTTTCTCTCCCTGTATCTTGCCAATAATCCCTGCATTTGTCTCCTACCTCTCTGGCACAGTCCTGACTGAGGTCCAGGGTCAAAACCCCCGACTTAACAGCGCGTCAGTCGCCATGAAAAAATCTATCAGGCTCAGTATCTTTCTTAACACCATCTATTTTGTGCTTGGGTTTTCGCTTGTATTTGCTGTTATGGGCGTGGTATTGAACAGCTTCCTTGCCAATATTGGCACTGGCTTTCAGAACACTTTCCAGTTGATAGGGGGCGCAGTAATAATTGCATTTGGAGGATATCTTATCTTGTCTATCAAGCTGCGCTTCCTCAACTTTGAAAGGAGAATGAGAAACCTACCTCGATTCAAGACTACGTATCTTACATCTTTTGTATTTGGAGCTGCCTTTGCATCTGGATGGACACCATGTGTGGGGCCGATACTTGGGACGACGCTTACGCTTGCCGCAACATCTCCCGGCGCCGCCTATAATTCGCTTATTGCATACTCTCTTGGACTTGGAGTGCCGTTCCTCGTGACAGGTGCTTTCTTTTCGCAGTCAACAAAGGTAATTGGCAAGATGGTCAAGCATCTAAAATATTTTAACCCGATAATGGGCTCGATCCTGATCCTCCTAGGCGTACTTGTACTCACAAACCAACTAAGCATAATCGGCAATTTTCCACTCGCAAGCGAAATAATTAATCTGGAGGGAACACCATGAATTCAGACAACCTGAGTGCACTGATAGTAGGCGTCGGGGTGGTGGCACTCATTGTCGGCTTTGGAGTATACTTTAACAGTCCAGAGCTCAACAACTCTGCTTCAATCCAGCAGAAGAGTTTTGTGCCTGCCGCCGTAGTTGAAGAAAACGGCACAATAACGAGAGTGCAAATAGACAAGTCGCACCTCAAAATGGCTCCAGAGCTAACAAAGATCACAAGCTATATCAACTCCCAGCCAATAAGACTTGGAGATCTGAGGGGCAAAGTGGTCCTAGTAGATTTCTGGACGTATAGCTGCATCAATTGCATCAGAACTATTCCATACTTGAACGCATGGCATGAAAAATATGCAGATGCTGGTCTAGTGATTATTGGCATACACACACCAGAATTTGAGTTTGAAAAAGACTATAACAACGTTAAGGGTGCAGTTGATAAATTAGACATCAAGTATCCTGTAGCGCAGGATAACGAAAAGGAAACGTGGAATGCATACGGGAACCTCTACTGGCCGCGGAAATATCTAGTTGACCCTGAAGGCTACATTCGCTACGATCACATAGGGGAGGGTGCATACGCTGAAACCGAAAAAGTCATCCAATCGCTCCTTGCAGAGCGGACGGAATACATCGGTGGAAACGTCACAATTGATCAGTCAATAAGTAACCCTGAAAGTCAGCAGAGTGTCGACTTCGATAGGATCAACACACCTGAGCTGTACTTTGGCTACGACCACTCCACGGTCCCGCTTGGAAACTCCGAAGGCTACAAGCCGGATCAGGTAGTCAAGTACATGATCCCCGACGATAGCAATATTGTGCCTAATAGGATATACCTTGAGGGTGAATGGAAAAATAATGCCGACCACATGGAACTCCAAAGTGATGTCGGACGCATTGTCCTATCATACTCTGCCAAGGAAGTCAACATAGTTGCAGGCGGCAGAGGCGAGCTCCATATTTTAGAGGACAACTCACCATTAGACAACGGTTCAAGCGGCAAGGATATCTCTCAGGACGGCATGGTCAATATAGATGGTCAGCGGCTCTATAATGTCGTAGGTCGCGAAGACTACGGCAACCACAAAATATCGGTCGAGGTTACGGGCAGAGGGTTCCAGATATACACCTTCACATTTGGCTAAGGCCTGTCGGGCTCCTTTGATTTCATCCTTTAAAGATTCACAGCTTCATATAATGCCGACTTTTTTTGTAACAACAAAATATCATGTCATGGAATAATTGCAAAACCTTAGTATATTCTTAAGTTAAAAAATTCCCCGCATGGATAGTCAAAAAAGAATCCATCGGAAGTTTTTGCTCACGCCTCACTCTGTCGTCTATGAGTCACATCATTCTCACGCCACTGGCGTACCAATATTCTTTGATAAATCAATATATTTCTGACCATGACAGTCTAAGCCATTAGATAGATTATTTTAGTAAAAGTATAACAAGGTTCCATGCCATGCACTATGAAATTTTTTTGTATTCTATCCAATTGTCCGGGACATAAAGTCGAACATGTGACGGGCTGTTGCGACAATTATCACTAAAATCTTCTACATTCTTTCTGCAAACCTTCTCTGCATCGACTCAAACCTTCTTCTGAAATCCAAAGTAGCAGGAATGGCAGTATTCCTTGCCATAGATTACGCCTTGTGTGCCGCATTTAACACAGGCCTTTTCATGATCTACAGTAGAATCTAAAGATTTGGCCTTTTGGAGGCACTTGCCGCATATAGGGGCTTCAAGGTTGTAGCTGGACAAAAATCCTGCACCGCACTGAGTGCATCTCAGACTGTACATTTTTCCTTTTGGTTTCCAGCGTTTGAATAATCCCACAAAGTATCTCTTAGTGCAGCGGAATAATCAATGTATCGCCAGTGCTGTCTCTTTGATAATTTATCGGTATGCTGATATTATACTTAGCAGTACTGCTTTGACACCAGAAATGTCTGATACGAGCCGGCTTCTTGTGCGCAGAATAAAAGATGGTACAGTAATAGATCACATTGAATCGGGCAAGGCACTTCTGGTTTTGCGAGCATTGAGCATAACTGGCAAGGAAGGTAATGTGATCACTGTCGCTCTCAATGTGCCAAGTAGCAAACATGGCAAGAAGGACATCATAAAAGTCGAAAACAGATTTCTGGAAACAAGTGAAACCAACAAGCTTGCACTCATTGCCCCGCGGTCGACAATCAATATCATCCGAGATTATAAGCTATTGGAGAAGCGTAAGATCCAGATGCCCCATTCAATAGTAGGTATCTTCAAGTGCCCTAACCTAAAATGCATTACAAACAGCGGTGAAGAAATAAGATCCCTGATAGATGTCATCGACAAGGAAAATGTGGTGCTCAAGTGTAGATACTGCGCCCGCACGCTTTCAACCGACGAGCTGGTGTTTTAGAAACGCAACTTAGCTGTCCTCTTAGGCTCCTTCTGCATTGCTGTGTTGTACATTGCCGACCACAAAATGAAAGTCATAAGTGGTGCGAACACCGCCACAGGTATAGCCGCTAGAATATGGTTGTTTAGCAACAAAACTTCAAAAAATATACGCAGATATTACGAATAGCTGGAAAATGAAAATAGAAGAAAAAAGAAGTTGAGAACCACGACTTCCAGACAAATAGTAATAAGTACAATCGCCGTGCCAATCGCTTTCTACCAACAAAAATCACATAGAACCAGGTGTGCATCAACAAAACTTAGCATAAGCATTATGAATCTTTTATTACAAAGATTAGCTACAAGAAAACCACTGACCGGCCAAATTACACTTATCAATTCGCTGTTGCGAAGTTTATAATTCAATTAAATTAATATCTTGTGTGTCTCTCTGAATCATTCTACCATCCCAGAGACTCTGCAGATTTGGCTGCTGCTGCGTTAAGGGCGTCTTTTGGGGATGCAGTTCCGTTGTAAACTTGTTGTATAGCTTGGTGTATATTTTCAGCTA
>JBKPPX010000045.1:0-3056 GCA_046733815.1 Thermoproteota archaeon
ATATCAAATATGAAATCATGAAATGTGTGGATAATGACTAGATTCGATAGCTTTGTATAGGCCCAAATATAAGAACCAAAGCATTCAGACTGTAATGGCCGTATCGTCTTCAACCACTACAATTTCATTATTATATTGCTTCTAAATTATGTATATTTTTTTATTTATTGATCATCTTTATTTTAGTGATACCAAGTATGTTTGTTAAATTTTTTATCATGTTTACTACTACTGCTATTACTCTTACGCCTTAGTTTTTCATAATTATGACTTCTACTTTGATTATAACTAGCGCTACTGCCACTTTGGCGTCTATTTCCATTATATCTTTGTCCATGTCTTCTAAATTTTCTGTCTCTACTATATGACCTCTGTTGAGCAATCGGGATTGATATTCCCATTTCATCATTAAGTTTGCGTATTGGTTGTCTGGTGTTTCTCAGAATTCTCTCAAAGTCCTGTATTCTCTGTGGTATTACTAAAGATATAGCTTTACCCGTAGCACCAGCTCTAGCAGTTCTTCCAATTCTATGGAAGTAAATCAACGGATCATAAGGTACGTCATAATTGATTATATGACCCACTGCTGGAACATCGATGCCTCTTGCAGCAATATCAGTTGCTACCAATACATTATCAAGGCCTTTTCTAAATCTGCTCATTGCAATATTCCTTTCTTTTTGTGAAAGATCCCCATGAATTGTAACTACTCTGAATCCTTTTTCTTTTAGTTCTTGTGCAAGTCTTTGTGTCCTTTGTTTGGTAGCAGCAAAAACAATTGTTTGTTCTTTATCTGTATTTTCATTATTAATGAAATTACAAAGATGCCTGAATTTTTCTTTCTCAGCTACTATAAGATAAGATTGCTCTATAGTATCAAGGCTTAACTCTTGTTCGTTTAGTCGTACTTTTTTAGCATCTTTTCTCATATATTCTTGTGCTAGTCTTAATATTGGAGGAAGCATAGTAGCTGAAAATAGACAAGTCTGCCTGTTTTCTTCCTTTATATAAAACAGTATAAACTTTATATCATCAATGAATCCCATATCAAGCATTCTATCGGCTTCATCTAAAACTACAAAATTTACTCTATTCAAGTCTATTGACTCTTGCTTTATGTGATCAATTAATCTTCCAGGAGTAGCGACTACTATCTGTGGATGTCTTCTTAACTGATTGTATTGAAGACCAATGCTTTGTCCTCCATATATGGCAACAGTTCTAATTCCGGTATATTTTCCAAATTTATTAATCTCATTTGTTACTTGTACCGCCAACTCTCTTGTTGGAACAAGTATTAGTGCTTGAATCGGACCATTTCGTCTAATTTTTTGTAATATTGGAAGGGAAAAAGCAGCAGTCTTTCCAGTACCTGTATGTGCTTGACCTACTAGATCTGAACCCTTTAAAATAAGGGGTATAGCCTCTTCCTGAATAGGAAAAGGTATTTCAAATCCAATTTCCTTAAGTGCTTTGACTATCTCTTTATTTAATCCTAATTGTTCAAACGTTGTTATTGTCATAGTTTTATGTCTAGACTCTCATTGTACTAAATACACCATATATGCCATAAGTATTCAACCTCTTTTTATCTCTAAATAACTATACTGATCTTTTAGCCTCTGTATTTATTGCTCAGGATGTTAAATAAATGGGTGCTCATATAAACTAACAAGATTCTTTTAGCATCAAATGATTCGGTGTATATATAATTACAACTTTAATATAATATAATAGTTTATTAGAGTATTATAATAACAGAATAGTAGTGATATCATCCTTAGATATTTAGTTTACCTTTAACTGTTACTATTTTGGTTCTTTATTTGGTGAGAATAGTACTTTATGACTCTAAGATTTCTTCCCAGAAGCAAGCCTACTCCTAATACAAGAAGAAAATCGGTAACTATTAACGACAATGTTGTTAACTCCGATGTTGTATTTATCATTGGTCTGTTAATTGTAATTATGTCTCCTTGCTGATTAAGAGTCACTTCTTGATAGCCTATAAAAACGAAGTTGATAGTAATCCGTATACTCAATGCTATCACATATAAAAGGTAGAGCGCTATGCCTCCTTTTACATAAACATTTATAGAATCCTGTTTCCAAAATAGAAGACTTCTTTTGGAATAGACATATGAAATATATGTAGATAATAGAGCTGCCAAAGCATAAGGAATTGCGTAGGTGACTGGCACAGCTAACGAGAAGGAGTTATAGATTAGGAAAAAAGTAATGCCTATATAGTATGCAGAGAATAGAATTGACTTTCTTATGCTTATCTTTGTGCCCTGTAATACCTTTCTAATCCTAATAACAATTATGACAGAAGTAACTGCAAATGATGTTATAAAAGCAATAACATAAATGGCAGTGATATATTCCTGACTGTCATAAGGCACTATCAAAATATTTTCTAAATGAGTAGGATGTATTTTATATAAAGGTTATTTTTATCAATCTAAAGAAACATTGTAGCAATTACTAGAATTATTTTTATTTCATTTGTTATGGCCAGATATAAAGCCGTCAGGTAGCCATCAAAGGAAGTGATTGCGCCTATCTAGACTATATGTCAATAAACAAAAAGGTTCATAATGTTTCCTATGAAGAGAAATGAAATAATGTATTATGTTTTCGTCATATATTGTATATAATATAAAGATATAATTTCTTGCAGAAGAAGTTAGATCTAAAATATCAAATGCAATAATGTGAATACTAACTATTCGATATGCTTGATGTTCACCATCAGAAATGATTATAACATAATAAATGGTTATCTATGTGTCGGTAGAATATACCTTTTGATCTCTATCGTATTTATAGTTGCTTTATTATTCTAATTTTTGATGCCTGTAGGAGTCTGCTATGCAGTCCAAATTAATTATATTAAAACTCATTGGACAAGAAACATCACTAGGAAATTCACTTTTCACCTACTACTGAAATAAAATCCAAAATGTTAACCAAGTCCAAATAACGTGCGTTCATCTATATTCGTCGCCACAATCCCCAATTATACCAAACAAGTTATTTGACTGTATATATAC
>JBKPPX010000046.1:0-1667 GCA_046733815.1 Thermoproteota archaeon
CGGATGTAATAGTTATTTTTGTAAATGCAAAGATTGCAGGAGGTAGTGCCTACAAGGTGATTTTTGAAATTGCAGAAGAGCTTGGAATCAACAAGGAGCGGGAAAAACAAGTGCACTTTACCGGTTTGTCAATGGGCGAAGCAACAGACAGGGTCTTAAACTTCATACAAAGGAAAAAACTTCACCTTGTCTTGGTGATAGATGAGATAGATTCACTTGTAGACAGAAGTGGTGATGATATTCTTTATAATTTTACAAGAGCCAATCAGAGAATGAAGAGCGGATTTATTACACTTATAGGAATCTCTAACAGCCTTACATTCAAGGATAAACTCGATCCACGCGTAAGAAGTAGCCTCAGCGAGGAGGAAATAGTCTTTAACCCATACACAGTAGATCAGCTGCGTCAGATACTGCAAGAGCGCGCCAAGCTGTCTTTCAATGAAGGCGCAATCTCTGAAGCGGCGGTCAACTTGTGTGCAGCAATAGCAGGAAGAGAGCATGGCGACGCAAGAAAGGCAATTGACTTGTTAAGAGTTGCGGCAGAGCTTGCAGAAAGAGAAGGTACCACGAAGGTCGATGAAAAGCATGTGCGCGCCAGCGAAGACAGGATTGAAAGAGATGCACCTTTTATTGCACTAAAGAATGCACCAGCACACCATAAACTTGTCATTCTTGCTATCATAAAGTCAACAAATGGAACAACCGGCAAGGTATATGATATTTACCTATCACTTTGCAAACAGACAGAACAAAAGCCGTTAACCCAGCGGCGTATGACTCAGATAATAAATGAGCTGGATTTACTCGGTTTAGTTTCGACGGACATAGTTAATCAAGGTCGCTATGGTAGATCTCAAAAAATCAAAGTTATGATACCACTAACGACAGTTGAAGAAGCTCTCAAAGAGGATATCAATTTTGCATCACTTATTGATTGAAATCATACACAACAGGTTGAAGCGTTGCTAAGTTGACTATTACGGCTAGACCAGGCGTCGGCGTTATGCCCATTGTCTGCTGGTATTTTGTCTGACTCTGCCACGCACCTGAATTTACAACAAGAGTGCCGCGGTAACTCTGCACGTCAACCACATGTACATGCCCTGAGTGGAAAATATCAGGCACCTCAGTGATAACCATCATGTCCTCTTGCTCTGGAGCAATAGGCGTGCGCTCGCCATATATTGGAGCAAGGTGACGAGCCTTAAGAAGCACTTTCATTGCTTCTGAGGGCTTGGAATAACTCAGTCCCGGTGTTGTAGCGATGATGTCGTCAAGACTCTGGCCGTGATACATCAACACCTTGACGCCATTGAGTTCAACAAAAGCAGGGTTGCCAAGCATCATACAATTTTCAAGACCGTAAAACTGCTCGCCCAGATCGTTCCTTGGGATCGCAGGTTGTGGAAGTGCCCTTCTGCCAAGATCGTGGTTGCCTGGTATCACCAATACTTTAATATGTTTAGGAACCTTTGCCAGCAACTGGGCAGCATGGCTCATCTGCTTTGCTGCGTCTATTTCCAACAATTCTTTGTCCTGATTTGGAAATATACCAATGCCATCGATCAGATCACCTCCGACACAGAGGAACTTGATCTTCTTGACAATGTCGTCATCAGATGATGATGATGATAGCCAGTCCAAGAACCTCAAAAACTCCGTCT
>JBKPPX010000047.1:0-1517 GCA_046733815.1 Thermoproteota archaeon
AATTTTGTTTTCTCTATTTTAAGATCAAATAATTTATCAAATGCTACAGCAGCGGCTGCTGCTGATGCAGCACTACTTCCCATTCCAAATCCAGCTGGTACATTTTTTTGAATATTGATAACAAGATCATAATCTATATGAAATTCGTCAGCCATTCTTTTAACTACTAGACCTGCAGAATTATCTTCTGGAGTAGATGGAATTATTATCCCTCCTTCTCCTACTCCTTTGCCTTTGGTGTTGCTCCCTTCATCTGACATTTTAATAGTTATCTGTTTCTCTTTTGATCTGTTTGACGTTATCATCATCTTCTTTTTAGTAGTGGTTGTTATTTTCACTCTGTCTTCAAATGCATCAAGACCAAGACCAAATACATCATATCCAGGGCCCAAATTAGCAGTAGAAGCAGATGCAGTAGCAGTACAAGAAGTAAAAGAAGTAATAGAAGAAGAATCTGACTTCAAAGTCAATCTCTAATTTCCTCACCTTGATTAAGGATTCTAGATAAGGTTGCAGATAGGTTTATCATCCCACTCATAGTAAGGCTAGATACGGCAATTATGCTTTGCATAAATCCCCCCTTAGCCATACTTCTCACCAAATCTTTGCTCAAAAGAGAATATTCAGTATCTTTTTCATTATTAAGAGCAGACTCCAAACTAGTACTGGAAGATGACCATTCTAATATTCCATGAATTTTTTCAATAATTAAATCGCGTTTAGTTAGTACATTTACTTGTGCCGTCTTGAGTCTTAATTTAATTGATGATGCAAGCAAGGCTATTGAAACATAGTTAACAGGAGATGATACAAGCATGCCATCAAATAAAAATAACGTTACCTTGTTGTCTGACTGGAAATTTGAGACGAAATATGGACCACTAGCTCTAAATGCAAAAAGCTCTATTTGCCCAGGAGTATCAATTATAATATAATCGGGATTTAAGTTATCTACTTCATTTTGAATATCTTCTAATTTTGTTGCGATCATATCGCTTGCCATCACTAGAGATCCATTTGGTCCTAGATCATAGGTCTCCATCAAAGTATTAATATCAATATAATTTCGAACATCTATATCTGGCTCATATGGTAAATTTACAGCACCAGGGTCTAGGTTGAGGCTAATTGGATATGATTGGTTGTCTTTATACCATTGAAGTAATCTTGATGTAAGAAGCGATTTGCCTGATCCAGCAGTGCCAGTAATAAATATTGATTCCATTAATAATTGTCAAAAACAACTAGTCAATGCGTTTGTATATTTACTTTATTAATTAGAACACTACTCAGGCTATAATTTTATGCATGCAACCCTTATCTTTATAGGAGATATTCAATGATAACAATATTTATTCATGTGATTCTATAACAATGCCAATGGTATTATCAGAAGCGGCTATTGAGAACGTCTTAGTTTCTCAAGGTATTGTTGGGCGGTGATATAGCATTAGCAGTAGGCAACTATGTAACACCTGTCTCTTATACACATCTGACGCTGCCGACGACAGGTATAA
>JBKPPX010000048.1:0-3317 GCA_046733815.1 Thermoproteota archaeon
TTCTTGGAAATCCAAAATCCGGCAGCTCATGTAACCGTTTTCTTAATTTATACCAATTTTCATTGTGTTTCATATGCTATAATAATCGCATCCGCAAATCTTCTCTTTTTGGTTTCTTGTCATTTCCGAGTAGAGATTTGAATTAAAGGCATATCTGGATCGTATAAAGGATGATATTTAAAGTTTCAAAAGGGTGACACACAAATTAAAACTACGGATAGCTTCAAGTTTGTATGAAAATGTATTCATTAACATTTTGTATTATGGCTAGTTTAGGATTGCGAATAATGAAAGTTTTAGTTGCGCGCGATTCTCAAAGATATGCGCAAAAAACATTTCCTCAATCTCTTTGTCAGATTGTTTCGAGTTACAAATATTGATGTCTAAATTATCGTTATAGTGATTCATATTATAATATACGGAATGTAAAAATGAAATTAAATCGTTTGTCAGTTAAAAATGAAAGAAAAAGGGAGCCTCATACCGCTTCACGTTTATGTCATGTTTTACATTGGACATGTATTGGCGTCGTCAACTATACGGAAGTGTAGTAGTTATTTGTTTTAATCCTGTGAGTACTTTATCTAAATCCATTCCAGAGCTTGTCTATACGAGCAAAACTTCAAGAGAATTGTTACGTAGGGCTTTGAATTTTTCCATACTATCAATTCCAAAACCGTGGCTCTTGGATTCTGATATATTTGTCAACAGTCTTAACTCGGACCATTTCTACGCCAACTTATAGTTATTATAAGTGATTTTTCCCAATGATCTTGGAAATATAGGATTTTTATGAACATACCTAGTTTAATTAACATAGCTACTTGATATTTTGAATATGATTAAATTACTTATCATTGCTAATACGTACGTAAACATTGTGCGACAGAATCTTCTTACAAATGTCAAAAATGTGGAAAGTCATTTCGCACCTGAGGAGAACTTGGTAATCATATTCGTCAAACCCATAGAAACTAGAATAATATATGTTAAGAATAGAATATTATACGAATATTATTTTGTAATTTCAGCCCACTATCTTGAACACAATATTGTGACAATTGATCCTTTCGTTTATGATCCCTTCAACGTTTTTCAAATGTCTGGATAAATGCTTTGCCCGAGATTAACAAAATCTAATAGTGTTTGAAAAGATTAAACAGGTTTTCGAATCACTTATACATGGCAGGCTTCTTTGAAATTCCTTTATATCATATCGCACTGAGACTGTCATGTCATCAACAACGCAATTTAGCTCTGAATCACGTGGTCAGTATAAAGCGAAGGCTTATGCTGCTGCGAGTGCGAAATCGCCACTTGCTCCCATGACAATCCCACGGCGCGATCCAGGGGAACATGATGTTCAGATCGAAATCCTTTTCTGCGGTATCTGCCACTCTGACCTCCACCAAGTCCGTAGCGAGTGGAGCGCGATGCCCACTGTCTATCCATGCGTTCCTGGTCATGAGATCGTTGGCCGTGTCAACAAGGTCGGCTCCGCAGTCACAAAGTTCAAGCCCGGCGACCTTGCTGCAGTCGGCTGCTTGGTTGACTCCGACGGTAATTGCCACGAGTGCCAGACTGGTCTCGAGCAGTTCTGCCCGCACATGACCCTCACCTATAACTCTCCGGACGTGCACCTTGGAGGCGTGACCTATGGCGGCTATTCTGACAGTATTGTAGTCAAAGAGCACTTTGTCCTACGCGTTCCTTCCAACCTCAATCTCGCCGGAGCCGCGCCTCTCTTATGCGCAGGAATTACAACATACTCTCCCATGCGACATTGGGGTGTCACTAAAGGCAAGAAGGTCGGCGTGGTAGGTCTCGGCGGGCTGGGTCATATGGCGGTAAAGATTGCTCATGCGCTTGGAGCACATGTCGTAGTCTTTACCACTTCGGCTAACAAAAAAGAAGACGCGCTTCGCCTCGGCGCTGACGACGTGGTTATTTCGCGAAATACCGATCAGATGAGCAAGCACGAAAGCAGCTTCGACTTCATCCTCGACGCGGTCTCCGCCGAGCACGACATTAACGCATACATACAATTACTCCGTCGCGACGGCAACATCACGCTTGTCGGCGCACCGGACAAGCCTCATGCCGTCTCGGCCTTAAGCCTTCTGTTCAAGCGTCGCAGCCTCTCTGGCTCGCTCATCGGGGGTATTGCCGAAACGCAGGAGATGCTTGACTTTTGCGGCAAAAATAACATCACTGCAGACGTAGAGGTCATCCCAATACAGAAGGTCAACGAGGCTTACGAGAGACTATCAAGGGCAGATGTAAAGTATCGCTTTTCCATCGATATGGCTTCTCTCAAATCATAGTAAGATGGCATAGCGGTTCGCTTCTAGCCTTTTCATATTCAAGATTAGACCACTCTAAAAACCCTAAAAACAATCAGATGCTAGATATTGATATATTGATGATTCTCTAATGAAAGGGATAAAAGTACACTTCATGCTTATTGCTCGTATTACTCTCTCATTTATCATCATTGCTGCACCATTGGCCAACTTTGCATACAGCCAACCAAGCCAAATGGGTACAAACAGCAGTAGTAATGTTGATAACAATACAAATGCAAATGCAAATTCACTAAACATACAAGATATACCCGCAAAGAAAGTTCGCGTGGGAGATATAGATATTGCATACAAGATCTTTGGTAAGGGTGATCCTATCATACTGATAAATGGTTACTCTTTCGCCATGGACAGCTGGGACCCAACTTTATTAGGAACTCTTGCTTCCAACCATACCGTAATCGTTTTTGATAACCGAGGAATAGGAAATACAACCTCTGGTAGTGAACAAAAGTTCTCGATAGGACTATTTACAAATGATACCGCTGGCTTATTAGAAGCATTAAAGATCAAGAAAACAGATGTGCTGGCATGGTCATTGGGCGGAAGAATTGCTCAGGAATTGACACTTGATTATCTTGATAAAGTTGGAAAACTCATTCTCTATGCAATAGGTTGTGGTGGCAAGGAATTTGTACCACAAAGTCAGGAAGTTCGTAACGAGTTTGTTAATAGAAGGGGAACTGCAGAAGAGAGAATAGCAAGACTTGTACCATTATTCTTCCCCCAAGAATGGTGCAATCAAAATCCTAATTATCTTGAAAGGATTCCAAAATCTACAGAGACAATTCTTAATCAAACACTTAACAAGCAGATAGAAGCAGCAGCCAATGCGCCAGGTACCTGCGATAGACTAAAGAACATAACTCAACCTACACTAGTCATAGTAGGAACTGAAGATGCGGCTACTCCGGCAACAAATTCCCTAAGAATGGCAGAACTTATTCTTGGATC
>JBKPPX010000049.1:0-1356 GCA_046733815.1 Thermoproteota archaeon
CAGAGAGAAAGTATAGGCGTATAATTGAATTACCTAGAGAAACAGATCTTGAAACAGCTAAATCTACTTATAGAAATGGAATACTTGAAATAACCTTCAACAAAAAGGAGTCACCCAAACAAAAAGGTAAGCAGATAAACATAGAATGAGATATAATATTTTCCTCTACATTCCTTCTTTATATTTACAATGAAAAGAATGTGCTAAAAAATTATATGCGCGAATTTCAAGTATCTATTACATACACATTCTCTATTTTTGACAACTATTATTACTGCGTCTTCTACTAGTGCTCTCAATGCTAATGTTAGTTCTTTATTCCTATATTCACTATACTTCTGTTTATCAGAGCTATGTATCTTTTATGCTAGAATAGTTACTGCCTTTAGGTATAGTTCCTATGTAGGAACAAAAGCAAATGTTGTTTCTTTAGATGTTTTATTACTCTTCTTTGTGGTGAGTCTTTTTTATTATGTCATTATTGATTATAGTATCCGAATTTCAGATGCTGTTGTGTATGAATGACCCTGAAAAGAAAAGAAAATTCAAAACTGTTCAGGATCCGTGCCCAATGGTTCTTTTGTTACAATTTTGTAATTGATATAATTTTGCATGATTCAAGATGATAGAAGACGATGATTGATTAAATGCAAATGTCATCTAGCAAATATTACCATAAGAGATATATGATGGCCTTTAGATGATCATTTGACGATTATCTGACCATCAAATGACGGGTATCTGACGCTTATCTGACGAAAAAAAGGCCTATCGCTGTATGGTAAATAAATTGAAATGACGACATATCTTTTACATCGAATGTGGTGAAAGAATATTACAAGAATTTGAGGTATAATATAATTATCAATAGTTATTTTAGGACAGTAGAAGAGAGTATAATATCTAACACAATTGGGAGGTTGGAAAGAACAATAAGATATCGTTCTTTTACATTGTTATATATGCATCCACTCCCTTTCTTCTAAATATTCAATTAATTTCATCATTTGTTCCATTCTTGCCTTGCCTCCGACTTGATTTCTACAACTTTCATAATGCTTCATTAATCTTTCATTTTCTTCATTTGATAAAATTTTTTCATTTTCGATTAAATCAAAGAATCTGTCTTCTTTATACGTATGATCAGTTATGAAAACTGCATATGATTTTAAGAATCTTGCAATTGGTTCTCTATGATCAAATCCCTGATTCCAGGCCTGCACTTGATATAAAAGCATTTTTGCAATTCTTCTTCCAAGCTCATGTTCTATCATAAACTTGCGAATGTCTTCTGAAAAACTATCTTTATCTTTAGTTTCTGGAAAATATGCTTGTTCTTCTTTTCCATGATGGAAC
>JBKPPX010000050.1:0-1643 GCA_046733815.1 Thermoproteota archaeon
TAACAATATCCTAGTGTTAGACGATGAACCAGATATTACTACAGTCATAACAACTTTATTGAGAAGGAATGACTTTAATGTCTTTGGCTTTACTAAGCCATTTTCAGCATTAGAGCATTTTCAAATGAATTTTAAAGATTACAGTATAATTCTTTCTGATATAAGGATGCCAGGTATGAATGGATTTGAATTTGTGAAACGGAGTAAAGAAATCAAACCAGAAGTCAAGGTCTTATTAATGACTGCCTTTGATATTAGTACGAATATTATATCAGAAGAGCTGCTATCTACTAAGGTAAATGGCTTTTTTCAAAAGCCAGTATCTAGTAAATAGTTAACTAGTATATTACGAAAACATATATCGACATAATCAGTTAAAAGCAATAAAGAAAGAAGTATACTTTAAATCGACTTAAAAATCACTTATAACATTAAAATTCCATTACATACAACAATCAGTTATATCAAGATGCTTGGAAATCTTATAAGCGATAACAGTAATAATGTTCTAAAGCAATTAAGACAGGCTGAATTTGGTGCTCACTATATTATTGTCTATCATGATATGATTACACTAAGACGTGTTTATTCAGAATATATCAAAGCTCAACTTGAAGATAAAAATGAGATTGTTCTAATCCTTCCATATTATGAAACTACTGAGATGGTTAGAAGTATATTGTCAGGAGAGAATGATAATAGTATAGGAGGCAGTATCATTGATGCAAGAAAATATGAGAAAGAAGGATCTCTTGTGATCATAGATTCTGCAAAAGCATATTTTGGCTCAGACATAGATTTAATGTCATTTCTAGCAAGATTAGCAAAGCTGGCTCAAAGCTCTGGTAAAAGCGGAGTATCTGTAATTGCTGATTTAGCCTCATTTTATTTCCATAGTGGAATTGATAAACTTATAGAATATGAAATGTCTCTACCAACAAAATATGATGACGAAATGAAATTGAAAGGATTTTGTTTTTATCATCAGGAAGATTTTGATAAAAGACTTTCAAAAGAACAAAAGCAAAAGTTACTTGAACATCATGGCAAGAATCTAATGGTAGTTAATTAAGACTAATTGAAAGAAAGATGATTTATTCGTCATATTAGCATAGAGATGTTGTATTAATTATCTCATTTTGATCTCTAAAAATTGTAAAAGCATCCTTGACATAAGAAATATAAAAAAAGGGCCAACCATTAGTATACAATTGAATTGAATTTAGCCAACGTATTTGTTGGAAGAGTACATATAGCATTTTTTTATTATCTTCGTCATTTTCCTTTCTTACGGTTTATTATTTTATTTGCAAACTATTACTGAACAGGAGGTAAGTGCTAGTCTTTTCGATGAAGAAATACATCGCCAGCAAGAAGCTTCAAAGAGTGCGTCAAAACATATAAGCTCAGATTAAAGTTTAGTTATGAAATGCTTGACGGTCTGACTAATTCTATATATTTACAAAAGCGAGATCTCTCCGGTGATAGACGTAAAATGCTAACCGAAGAAAAATTTAAGCATCTGAATGCCATAGTAAACTGACTGTTTATTTAGATAAAGATGACGTTGTGACTATCATTTAGCTCCCAGGAGGTCTTATATCTTGTTGGTGCTGATTATTCCCTTAGTGACTGGGTAATTG
>JBKPPX010000051.1:0-5708 GCA_046733815.1 Thermoproteota archaeon
ATTCTCTTGTTTGTCATAATGAATCAATATATTATATATTTACATTTATGTTTGATAGTCTGCTAACCATACTATGAGTTTGAGTTACTTCTTGTAGTGTTTTTTTAAATGATTACGATAATGTAGTATACTAATCACGACTTAAAATCATCTTCTAGCGATCTTTTTGTCATTCATGATCGATAGTAGACAATTTTACATTAATTACGAGGAGATAGTGAAAGAGAGGCTATTTGGCATTATTGCTAAACTTATCATGTCCTTATCGTTTAAACAGAAAGTCACATAACTGCTTGCCTGCTAATTTTGCGCATTCGTTATAAAGACCATTATATGGAGATTTTTCGGGTATTTTGCCTGGCGGTACAGCTTCGGATTGGGACTGCATCTGAGTATCTACAAACTCTTGTGAGCTCGGTCTTGCACCAAGCGTAACGGGTATTTTGTCTGTCATTCCATTTCTAAGTACCGTCAGCTGCACAATATCACCTACTTCTTTCTCTCTTTCCAAGTATGTCAATATGTCATCAATCTTTCTGACTTTTTTATCGTCTATCTCTAGTATTATGTCTCCTCCTATCGGTAGCTCTCTTTGATTAATCTCAGTTAGCGAACTACCTGCATGTATTCCGGCTTTATAAGCAGGACTTCCTGTAGTTACACCAGTTACCAAAAATCCTGTTGGTTCTTGCAATCCTAAATCTCCTGCTATTTCTGGAGTTACATTAGTACCCAAAACTCCTAGATAAGGATGTGTGTACGAACCTGTTGCTATTAGAGATGGTACTACTTTTTTTATTGTATTAGATGGTACTGCAAATCCAACGCCGGAATATACTCCAGTATTCGAAAAAATTGCTGTATTTATTCCAATCACCTCTCCTCTCATGTTCAGTAACGGTCCTCCAGAATTTCCTGGATTAATAGCTGCATCTGTTTGAATTATGTCAGGGATAGAAAAGGTAGTGGGAATATCTGTTTGGGATCGTGGTATTAATTGATCATTTTCTGATGGCGGCTCGGGTACTGTCTGACTTTGCTCTGATGATGGAAGCATTCTGCCAAGACCACTAACTATTCCGTCTGTCATGGATCCAGAAAGACCAAATGGATTTCCAATTGCCACTACTTTTTCTCCCACTCTTAAGGATGTAGAATTTCCAATATGTAATGGAACAAGTTTGTTTAACGGAACGTTTGTAGCTGTTTGTAGTACGGCTAAATCAGAAAATGGATCGCCGCCAACTATTTTTGCATGATAAGTAGTTCCATCTAAAAAAGTAATTTGAAGATTTTCTCCTCGGCTACCGGCAACAACATGATAATTGGTAATAATATGGCCTTTATTGTCATAGATAAAACCTGAACCAAGTCGAGATCCCAATAGATTTGCCGTATCAACATCAGTAACTTGGACCACTGACTTTTCTACTTTTGAAAATAAATCTGGCAGAGTTAAGGAGTTTCTGCTATTATCATCGTTGGCTATATTTTCAGCTTTCTGCTGATCTTGAGCTTTTGCTGTTAGTTTTGTATGATCGCTGTTGTTGTCGTATCTAATAGGTAATGAAAATGTAAAAAACACTATTACTAAGGCTACGGTTATCATGAACTTCTTATTTATTGGTATTTGATTCATAGAGAGTTTTACGCTGGGTTCCATATTTGAAGTATTGGTCAGATTAATTTATTGCAAAGGACATCATCTATCGGAAATATTCCTTAGAGAAATATTTTATTATACTGATAAGGCAGCTTTTTGAAGATGAATGCCTAAATGGATGTACCTCAGGATAGAAGGATTAAGGAAAAGATAATTGAGAATCGTTGACTATATTTAATGAAGACTGTAACTATGAACTAAGTATAGGGAAAGATTCAATTGAAGAGATCGCAACACGCTGCAATTAGCCAAAAAAATTATCTGCTTAAAGGCGTAACAATAGTTGAAGAAAGGATAAAGGCTTTTAACCTATATTGTTTGTTATAGAACACCTTAATAACAGAGCCAATAGAGAGATTATTATTGATTTTTATATCCAAACGATATACAGCTAGTTTGTTCTAATTGTTGTATTTTATACTTATTGGTTTATTTGGTGGCATCCTGTCTACTACTATAATGACATTAACTGAGATTCCATCATGGAAAAAGTGGGGTCTTCATGGCGTCTTTGAATGGCATGAAAATCAAGAAATAACTAAGTTTCTAGTTGGTCTATCAGATAGTAAAAAAATTCACTTTGGAGGAATATTTTTTCTTCACTTCCTGAATGGCACTCTGGCAGGAACAGCCTTTCCATTTATAATTTCTCTTTTGCCTTTTTCTGCCATCGTTATACCAATATCACTATTAGGTATATTTTATGGCTTTATTTTATGGATTGTTACACTGGTACCTATACATAAACCAATAACTGGATTTTCACCTTGGAATCACCCTTTGGGCCATCTACCTGCACTAGCAAGCCTTGGTGGACACGTAGTATATGGCTTTGTCCTCGGTCTTTTGATTTCCTTTATCAGATAAGGATAAGCATGGATGCATGCATATGCTTTTGCTCCTTTAGATTATTTCATTTCGTTACAGGATATAAATAAATGAAAGGCTCATCATACTATATAGTAAAAGTGTATTAGTAGTATGCGTAGTGCTTGCTTATGCGCTGTGATATAATATAATAAAAACGCTAAGTTCACGCGCAGTAGGCAGAGTTTAGAAGTAATAGGAGCAGATAACAACAAATACGTATTAAAGAGTTAAAATTCTTTAAAGTACTAACAACGAGCTTTTGAAAGACAAAATCAAAACACTCTCTGATTAGATCGTCCAAATGTTGTTAAAATAATCCAAAGGACATGGGGTAAGCTGTTCCAAATTTCAGTCTATATTGCATAATAGATTATTTTGAGAAGATCCCTTAGAATACATATGGATGAAAAGTATAGTTAAAATATATAATTGAAAATAATCGGTCAATAAACGCAATTATCATACACAGTATGTCATGCTTCTGCATAGGCAGATATCGAAAATATCTACCATTAAGATCTGAAGCCTGATAATTTCATGTATACATAGGCCTCGCAATAAATATGAAATATGATCACTAATTGGGTCTTGGTAGGAATGTCAAAAAGAATCAAGACGATATCACCAGAAGTTCACTATTGACATTAGGAAGAGCAACAAACTTCAGTTACTATAGGCACTTCAACTTAATTCTGCAAGTTCTGGCCGTTGTTGATTGATAATTTTCGATATTCCGTTCATATAGTTTTGTGCAAAGGTAGTAATAGGTTGTGATGAATACCAAATACATCCAAGGACTTTACAATCATTACAACTCTTTGCTATATTCCATTGTGGCACGCTCCAAATTTCGTCTATACTTTTCTCCAAAAGACTATAAGTATTTTCAGTATCATTAAATTTCCAACATGGAACCTTGACTGTTCCATCACCATTAACAAATATACTTTTCCATACGCCACACTCATTAAACATGCCTCGTCCATATTTGATTATTTGCTCAAAATATTGTGATGGAATCAATATTCTAGGAGAAGCATGTTTTTTACCATAATCTAGTATACTTTGACATACTTTGATCATTGTTTGCCGATCTGGGAGAAGAGAATAATTAACATCAGATCTATCTTCGACAAATGTAAAAGAGACTGCTTGTGAGCCAAGTTCTTTAGCCTTATCAAAATAAGATTGGTCTATAAATTCTTCAGTATTGTATTTTGTTATTACGCTATTAAAGTAGTGAGGCACCTTATGTTCGATTAAGAGATTCAAGTTATCCATTACCCTATGAAAAGTCCGTGACGAAACACCGCGTACTTTACAATAAGACTTCTCAAATACAGAATCAATGCTACATGTAATAAACTCAATATATCTCTTTAATTCGTTAAGCTCAATCATATGAAGTAGAGAGCAATTAGAAATCAAAGTGATAGGTATATTTAGTTTGTAAAGATAAGAGATAAGTTCCATAAAATCGGGACGGCTAGTGGGCTCCCCTCCTTCAATGATGGACCAGATACAATACTTAGAGACTTTATCAAAAATTATTTTCCATTGCTGTGTAGATAAATCATTTTTCTTGGTGAATTGAATCTGAGAGTACTTATCAGAGTCACCAAACGGGCACATTGGACAGTAAAAGTTACAATAATGAGTCAGACTGAAGACTGCTATTAACGGTCGCCTACGCCCTATTGCTCTATTACCTGACCATTTTCCTAGAAGTTTGATTGTACGTATAGTATCGACAACCAATATTGTAAATCAGATGACTATAACTCTATATTAAACATTTTTTGATATTAAAATAAATTTGGTTAAATGCGATCTTCGCTTGGTAACGGATAAAGCTATTGCCAAGTTTAAAATAACATAACGTTTTGCTTTGTAGACTATGGAACAGATGTTGTATAGCCTCAAGTTATTTTCATGAGCTAATTCATTGGATGATTGCACATTTCGCGTCTGTAGCGTGAGTCCATCCTTATATGTATTATTACTATTAACACTATCATCAAGAAATAATCATGCCTCCAATTGTTCGTGTCATGACTTAATTCGAAAGTAGAGCACATTGTGATTCTGAAAAGTGACCTGTGTAATGAATTTTTACATACATGATACGGGCTTTATAACTTCCATATTCAGCCCTTCCAATTGACGACTAACTCATTAAGCTTCATGGACGAATGACTAATATCTAATCCATGTGCTTTATTCAAATGTTCACGGAACTTGGCAGCCCATGGTTCACTGGAGGTAGCTAATACTTTCAATGATTGTTCAGGGTCATTAGTCTCATAACTGGCAATTGCAAAATCTCCTTGTGGTAAATGTTGAATCCAAACCAACTCACGTGATATCCCTGCTGCTCTAAAAACTAAATCATGTTCTTTGTTGTTGACAATATTTTCTTTCTTCCATTTTCTCATTAATTCTAACCCTCCATGAAGTATAGGAAGTATAAAGCAATAATTGGTGGCCATAGTGTTATTATAGATTTACTAGTATAATTAGTCTATATTTAAATAGTCTCTTCCTAATTCTTAGTAAAATTTTATCAGTCATTAAAGACACTTGGTTTGATTGTAGCTATCATGTTTTTCATATCAATTTCATCACAATGTCTTGATTTCAAAGAAAGTGAGATCTGGTTGAATTGATTTTGGTGTACAGTGGACAGCACAGCAAACTGCAATAAAAATTTTCAGCTTAACTTTTTTTACTTTTGTTGCTGAATATGTTTTGTAGATTTGCTTGCGTGCTTGAAATAATGTTTTATTCTTTGTCATATCCATATGATAGTCAAAATAATAGTGGTTGTTATTCTCTTATCAGGATCAAAGGAATTATATTTTAGAATTATATAAGATTCTAAAGATACCAATATACTGCAGCGATAATTATTTTGTCTATATCATCATGATTGATATATTTTTATGTTTAGAGGAAAGGAAGATGATAATTATGTTCATCATGTGAGTTTCGATTTATTGAAATTATATAATCTGATTTTCACATTCCGTAAAATCACTAGAAAATTATATTGTTATCTTAATAACAATATAATAAAAACACTATCATTACCATCCTGTTTAGAAAATGCCCTTTTCTATGTTTCTAGATATATCAGAAAGAGGAGGATTACTCTTGGACCTGGATCAGGCAAGGG
>JBKPPX010000052.1:0-5060 GCA_046733815.1 Thermoproteota archaeon
ACAATTAGTATTCTCCGAAGGTAGAGCATGATAAAGGCATATATTAAAATTTGTGCGATTTATCTTCGCTTAACTTTGTGTAAGTCATATTCTGTCTTAAAACAGCTATTAATCAAGAACAAGTTAGGAGGACATGAGTGCACATCCATACAACGTTTATCGTAATTTTTCAAGGTCAAGTATATATTGCAATTTTAGGCGGGACAATAAGGACTATTACAACAAAGAAGCTAGCCGAATGATTTAGGACTTTACCCTGAAGGTTGATATTTTATAGCCCTCCTTATAAACCAGAGCAACCAGCAGTAATTGGCTGTACATGTATCATAAGAATATAGTGATTGGTTCTAACGCTTCATTACTAGTTTCATATGAGTCTAGGGCTTTGGGTGACCGCATGAGCAGTTTTTCTTGTTGTGTCATTGCTGGGAGATCATATGATGCAATAGGTCTCTCTATTCAATTCTACATCACTAATTTAGAGAATCATTTTACCATGATGTATAGACAAGTTGTTCGCGCAGCGACAAAAAGGATGTCGATACTGGTTCGCCATTATATATACATATATTAAGAGATAATTTCAAAGGTTCTTTTAATAATAAAATCAGCATATCCTACCCTATTGATAGAGTAACTTTGGAATCAAGCTTTGTCCTAGAAATTAGTAGTTACACTTCATAGCGCATGATAGATCAATTTTACCAGAGAGGGAAATCCTAATCGTTAATAGGCTAGTGATCAAACAACTGTTTGTAGTGACCATAAGATACTTACCAAAGAATATTACGACTTCTCTTACACTACTGCTCTTAGGCCTATTATTGCTATCAGTACAGGCTTTTACTTTTATTGACCCTACAGCCCTTTCGAGGGGAGCTGCGGCACAGGAAGCGCGAGAGCACATTTCGCACAATCGGCCTCCTCCATCTCCTGAAGTGAATGATCCTAATCTCCAAGTAGAAGAAGTCTTTGAAGGTCTAGAACTTCCTACCTCAATGGCCTTTTTAGGTGACAATGACCTCCTGGTTACTGAAAAAGACTCTGGCAGAGTGCAGAGAATTGTTGACGGCGAATTGCAGGAGGATCCTGTAATTGATGTTCAAGTTGCTAATAATGACGAAAGAGGTTTGTTAGGAATTGACATCTCTAACACTGATGGGGGAGGTACTGCTAATAACGGACAATACGTTTTCCTATACTTCACAGAATCAGGCGGAGGTGAAGATGGTGACGATTGGAGTGAAGGCATTTCACCTGCCGGCACCCGCCTTTACAGATACAATGTAGTGCCAGGAATCGGAGAAGATGGTGACAATGCTGACGTGCAATTAACAAATGAAACATTGCTTTTAGACCTTCCCGCTACACCAGGTCCTCGCTATCATGGAGGACCAGTCGCCATTGGTCCAGACAACAATGTCTACGCGGTCATCGGTACCGTGGATCACCATGAAACACAGGCTCAAAACTTTGAGGATGGTCCAAAGCCTGATGGCACCAGTGGAATAATGAGAATAACGCAAGAAGGCGAAGTAGAAGATATTCAAGGGATCATTAGTGATGAAACCCCTCTGAATTTATACTACGGATACGGCATGAGGCAGAGCTTTGGTATGGAATTTGACCCAGTGACTGGCAACCTATGGGACACAGAAAATGGACCAAACCAATATGATGAGCTCAACCTTGTCGAACCAGGCTTTAACAGCGGATGGAGAGATGTATCGGGATTGGCTGAACGTGCAGATGATTTAGATATAGAAGAGGATTTGGTAGATTTTGATGGCAGGGGCAGGTATAGTGATCCGGAATTCACTTGGCAGCAAACTGTTGCTCCGACAGGGCTAGACTTCCTCGATTCAAGTGCGCTCGGTGCGGTATATCAAAACGATTTATTTGTAGGCGATTATAACAATGGCAATCTATATCATTTCGACTTAAATGAGAATAGAACACAGCTTGTCCTTGGAGGAGACTTGTTGGATAAGGCTTTGGATCCGGGAGACGAAGTTGATGACATACTATTTGGAACAGGATTTGGAGGTATCACAGACGTTAAAGTTGGACCCGATGGATACCTTTATGTGTCAACCTTCCAGGACGACAGTGGCTCGATATTTAGGATAGTTCCGAATGACTTGGATGCAGACGACACTGATGAGGCAGAAGGAGTAGAAGAAACTGCCACTACTACTGCTAGCGACACTGATGATACGGATGTGGATGAGACTGATGAGGCAGAAGGAGTAGAAGAAACTGCTGACGACACGGGTGCTCCTAGCTTGGCTCAAATACTAGCGGAAAGAGTATCAAGAAACACCATAAATCAATAAAATTAGAGACGAGGGACAATTAAATTCCCCATACGTAAAAATTGACAGGAGTCAAGAAAAAAGATGACAGGCAATAATAGCATTTTTCAACATGCCTATTGCACACTTTTTCTTTAGAGAGAATTCCAATCAAAAGAAACTAAGATGTGAATTACGGTTTTTCCAGCATTCTTCAGCATTCAAAAGCTTGTATACGTTGATTGAAAGGAAGAACCAATCAACATCAGGCTGCGTTTTCGTTAGAACTATTATTACTACTCGAGCGATATATAGTACACCTACTATGTAGTCTCCAGTAAATTAGAGGGTGAGAGATATTACTTGAAATTATACAGATTATTCTTAATATTGTTATATAAAAAATTCCAATGACTAATATATAAACAGACAATTAAGTACATTCCATCATATGATCTAATAAAGTAGTGCAAGCTCTAAAAAATAACAACAACATGGTAAGAGGAAAATCAAAGAGTCCAGCAAAAACAAGATCAAAGAAAGCTGCTGGAAGAAAAGGAGGTAAAAAAGGTGGCCGCACATCAGCGACAAATAGAAGAAGACGGGTCGGCAAAAGAGAAGCATCTACCAGTGCTACAGGATCTGATGCCGTGGCCACAGAAGCTACATCATAGAAAAAGATAGTCAAAGGATGAAAATTAGTGGAAGCATGAACCCATTTTTAACTATCTAAATTTTTTAGTAGCTGCAAGATCACTGTGCAGTATCTTGCCTTTGTAAAAGTTGTTGTGACTGTTTCAGGTCATTTTGTTGTTTGGGGGTGGCCCTTCCTTCTACAATTAGAAATTCAGTTTTAACATATAAATACGAAGGTCAAACTGTACGCCAACACAGAGAATACAGCGGACCGGTCAATTGTAAATTCAACGCGTTTTCTTTTTGTGGCATTTTGATCATACCTGTTGTAATTATTGGCATTTCTATTGGCTAACCACAAATATATTGCCAATAATGCCATTGGCTATACAAGACGTCAGACTCTGTCCATTGCAATCACCCCTTCCAACCAGCCTCGGAGCCTTCTGAAAAATATGTTTAAAAAATAGTGCCTGCTCTAGCATATCGCTGTTGACTAGTAACGGGCTTTTCATTGGCAGGTTTCAGCCCTTCCATAGAGGACACCTCGCCACTATTAAATTTGCACTAGGCAGAGTCGACCAGTTGGTAATAGTTGTCGGAAGTGCGCAAAAGAGCCATGAGCTCCGAAATCCATTCACTGCAGGCGAGAGGATCAGGATGATAAAGGAGTCGCTTGACGCTGATGAGGAAGCAGATGTCAGACGCATACTGATAATCCCTGTTCCTGATATTGATGTGCACTCACTTTGGACTCATCAAGTGGGCATGCTCGTGCCAAAATATGATATTGTGTTTACAAATGACCTATTTACACTCATGTTGTTTCACGAGCAAGGCATCAAGGCAATTGAAGCACCTCTTTACAGGCGCGAAGAGATGAGAGCTACTGAGATAAGGAAGAGGATGGTTGTAGAAGAAAATTGGGAAGATCTGGTTCCCAAGCCTGTCTCGAAAGTGATAAAGGAAATAAACGGTGTCGAAAGGGTTAAGGCAATTTCCAGAAGAGATATTCCAGGCCATATCATCTAAGTAGAAAATAATATATTCCTAGCTGATCGACCATACAATGTCACCGATGTTGTTTGGAAGTAAGAATGGTAGCAAGGAAGGAGTACGACTAGCTTCAAGCTTTGTTAACGAACCGTGGTATATTGATATGCAAAAGCTATCAAATGAGGAGCTTATGCGAATGTATACTATGATATCAGATGGTCACTACCGATTTGCCAAGAATGCTTGGTATATCCCAATTGAAAAGGACCATCGCTGTCCCATCATGGTGGCCAAGGGCTATAGGTCTCCAGATACATTAGATAGGATGGCAAAGTTTCAGGATACAGCAAAGACGCTGGAAAGCGACTTTCTCAATTTCATTGATGCGTGGGACTTTGGATACATCACAGAACAAGATATCGAAAAGGCGATCTTAAAGATACTAGAATCTAGGAACATCGCAATAACAGAGCACAGCTAATAATAATACGCCGTCGCCAATACACAATGTGGATCATTTCTCTTCCGCTTTCCTTACGGATCTAATCAGATCAACTATTGCGCTCTTTGTAGTTATTGATCCAGTTGGAAATGTGCCAGTGTTTATTGCACTTACACAAAAGATGGAAAGGACAGAAAGGGCATCTGTAACCAAGACTGCGATCATAACTGCAGCTGGTTTGCTCTTTGTATTTGCAGTGGCAGGCACTCAAATACTAGCCATCTTTAGCATCACTATTTCCAGCTTCATGGTTGCGGGCGGCATCCTGCTTTTCATCGTATCTATTGAGCTTCTTACGCACGGCGAGTGGAGATTTGCTGGCGCAGGGACTCAGGGAGAGTCGGGTGTCGTCCCGTTGGCATTTCCTTTGCTTGCAGGTCCAGGCGCTATAACAGCTGTCATAATCTCATTCCAGACGGCAGGTCTAATCGTGACTGCTTTATCGATCCTGATAGTTATAGGTATTACCTATGTTGTGTTAAGATATATCAATACAATTCATAGAGTGATTGGAAGGCGAGGCTCAATCATTGTTACTAGGGTTTTTGCAGTACTCATTGCAGCTATTGCTGTCCAATTCATAGTGGACGGAGCCCGGACACTCTTTATCTAGGAAAAGATTTGTTAATATA
>JBKPPX010000053.1:0-1922 GCA_046733815.1 Thermoproteota archaeon
AAGCTCGTGGGAAACAATATCGATGTCCCTTGTATAGTCAATTGCTGCTATTTCATCATGTAAGATATATTTTGTTAAGGTGGTGCAACTTGTATTTTCCATACCGCCAAACTCAAATTCCTCTACTGCAACTTGTATATACTTTCTGTACGGATATTTCATACCAAAATATTCTTCAAAAAATCTCATTATATCTGGAGTATTTGCAAAAGTTCGCATAGCATCTGTTTTTGATATTTCTTTGGGCCAATAATATGATAAGGAAATGCTATTCATGCTATTGTTTTCATTATAATCATGATAACAATATTTTTGTTGTTCCTGAGCAAACTTACCTATAACTACGGATGTAAGGTATGCTGGAGTTGGATTTATCTCTATCCATGTCCAGGTATTTTCTTCCTTGTGTACTAGTTCGCCATTAGATATAACAATAAAATCATTTGTTGGAACAGTAACTTGAATTTCCCGCGGAAACTTAACTTGAGGATCATCAATGCATGGAAACCAATACTTTGATTCTAATGCTTGTCCTTGTGTCCATGCTTGTTTATCTTGAGAATCTTCGCTAGAAGTTATAAAATGAAATCCACTTCTCGGTTTGTAAATACCAAATACACCATCTTTGCGGTAATAGCCTGCAGAATATTCAATATGAAGATCAATCCTGTTGCCTTTTCGCAATTTTTGCCCAAGTTTTATAATCAGCTTATCCTCATTTTTTAAAATTTCAAAAGATTTTACAGGAATATTCTCAGAAGCAGATATTACTCTATATACATCTATTTCTGCAATGTCAAGCTTAATTTCGTTTATGTCTTCGAGTGCAATAATTTTTAGTTTCTGCATACAGTCTTTGAGAGTATTAGAATCAAAATTAGGTTTTATTTTAAGCACCATATAGTCAACAGTAAAAGCTAATACTTGGGGATAATGGGTAGTACTTCCTGGAAATTCAAATTTTTTGGCTTTTATAGAAGAAACATTATTATCATTTTGCATATCTATATAACCACTATCGTACTTTCACAGTGGGTATTAAGGATTGAGATAGGTATATGATATATGTGTGGATACGCAGCATATTCACTGTTATCGGAGTGACTGATGTTTTAGCATCATTGTGAATGTCTAGAATTGTTTTGGCATTTTAAAATGATTTAAGGCTGAGTAGGATATCTTTCAATACTTCCATTCTTCAGATATACCGTTCCACCAAGCACGATATGGCTTAGCATCTTTACCAATTTCTTCTTTTATTCTAAATTCGATTGAATAAAACATATTTTCCATAGCATCAACTCCTCCATCTGCGCATAGCTCTTTACCAATCTCTTCTACTCTATTCACCTTAGCTTCAAAATCTGAAGCAATAGGATTTTGTATACAATAAGTAAAAATATCATAAAGTTCTTCCTCTAAATATGAATATCCAATTTCCTTTATTTCACTTCGTTATTATATTTACCCTGGACTTTTACTTATATGATATCCAAATTTTGTCTTGACTGGCTCAGTTGTTATTTCTCATTATCTTATACTTGACATTCTCAGCATAGCGCATAGATAATTTACAGAATGAATTAACACACATACCATGCTCATTATTGATTAATATAAAGGTAAATGGCAGCTCTCTGTGATAATGGCAAATAGAAATTACATAACTACTCAATTTGGTAATATTGAACTAGAATTCTATTCTGATGTTGCACCAAAGACAGTGGAAAATTTTAAAAAATTGGCAAAGAATAGATTTTATGATGGATTAATATTTCACAGAATTGTACCAGGATTTGTAATACAGGGAGGGGATCCTTATACTAGAGATACTAGAGACAGAAGCAGATGGGGAACTGGTGGTCCTGGCTGGAATATAAAAGCAGAATTTAATAAAAATAAGCATTCTCGCGGTGCAATAT
>JBKPPX010000054.1:0-2521 GCA_046733815.1 Thermoproteota archaeon
TTATTATTATTATTATTATTATTATTATTATTACTATCTATCTTATTCAATGCCTTTTTCCTTTTAGCACTGGTTCCTGTCTCTCGGGTTCCTGAGGATATAATTTCAAAATTGTAGAAAGGAAAGTAAAAGGAGCTTTTGATGATGTGACTGTAGTATATTAGGAAAGACATGGCAAGGTCAATTAGCAGGGGATTTATATTATCTTAGAAAACAAGCATGGGACAATAATAAAGGATACATTAACCAAAGACTACGAATCTGAGAAGTGTCTTGTTGAATTAACTGCAATTCTAGAGGAAGCATCGAATAATTTACAACAGACAGAAGATAAAAGGGAAAAGATACAGGCTTTGCCTTTAGCCAAAGAATGTTATTCAATATAGCTAGAGTTACCTACAAAATCGACAGTAGTAAATGATGCTATTAAGTTTTAGAACAATCATCTAAGAAGCTAAAGATACAAATCATCTATTGCTATATGCAATATTATATGACAATTTCTGAGCGGACAAAACATATTGAACCTCATATCAAAGAAAGTAACTACATACGGGATTTAGTATTTGGATTTGGTGATGGAGTTAACACATCATTAGGGATTGTAGCTGGTGTTGGCGGCGCTGTAATTGCAGCTGATGTTGTTATTCTTGCTGCGCTTGTAGGAATGTTTACAGGTGCAAAGGCAATGGCAGTACAGAACTATCTTGCTGTCAAATCCCAAAGAGAGATATTAGAATCAGAAATTAAACGAGAAGAATTCGAAATAGAGAATGTCCCAGATAAGGAAAGGGAAGAAGTTGAGGAGATATACAAGTCCAAAGGATTTCAAGGGATAGAATTAAAAAAAGTAGTTGATAAAATAACATCAAACAAAGAAGTGTGGCTTAAAACTATGCTGACAGAGGAGCTAGGTCTTAACTTGGAAATTCTAGGAAATCCATTGAAAGGTGCGCTTGTAATGTTTGGTTCATTTTTACTTGGAGGTATTCTTCCAATTCTTCCCTACTTTGTAGTTAAGAGTGGATTCATATCTTCTAGTATAGCCATTGCAGTAGCCATTGGAATAAGTGTTGTATCTTCTTTTATAGTAGGTGCAATAAAAGCACGTCTAGCACAGAAAAATTTTATAAGGGGTGGTATTGAAATGGCTGGGTTAGGTACTGGAATAGCACTTGTGGGTTATGGTATAGGAGCTGAATTGGCTAGAATTGGTATAGTAAATGTGCAATGATACAGGAAGATTTTTTGGTGTTCGTAAAGCTTTTAAAAAGTAAAAAGAAAACACTTGCAGAGCTAAATCCAAAATATGGCAAAACAATATTTACCACCTTCATTCTTAATAGCTCTAGTGGTAATTGTAGATGATGGTGATATTCTGACAAAATCGCTATTTAAATCAAAATAACTTTCACTGCCATCCAGTTGTATTCTTGAGCCTTCAGATACAATGCTAATTGGAGTTATATAGGCTACAAATCTGTTTTGTATTTATCTGATGACTTTAGTGTTCGTCTTTGCTGTTCTTCTTAGGCAGACCTTAGCATTTGCTAGATAACCTCAGAATTATGTGAATATTTTTGGCAATATTACATATTTCTGAATTACTCCTGCTTAATTTGGAATCTTTGGTAGATTCACCGTCATCTCTTGGGTCCAAGCACTCCCCAACTAACAGAGGTACTATATTTTACTGAAAACGCTCTAGCTGAGGGAGTACATTTAATGAAAAATTTACTAAAATAGGATCTCCTATACCTTCTATATATTATGTAAAAATCTGTTAGATAATAGCATAATATTACTTAGCTTCATCTATTAAAGGATAAAATAGCTCTTTTAGAGTAAAATATGACATGTTGTGCTGTCCATACAGATTTTTTTGATGATAACTGTAGTGCCTGTAAGAAGGAGTATAGCGAATTAAAAGGGTTAAATGAATCGAATACAGATAATTATAAAAATAGTTACGATAATGATAAAGACAACAACAACAACAAAAAGTATAAAGAATTTACTGAAGAGCGTGCAAAACGCCTATATGAAGATTTGATACTACAATATATCAAAAGTTCATCTAATGAGATCGAAGCTGTAGAAAAAGCTAAAGGTATTATTAGAAAACAGTGTAGAATACGGGACATCCCATTCTGGTCCTGGGTTTAACTATTAAGTTGACTCTCTTCAATAACCATAAAGTTATCTCCTTTTTCTCATCTACGTAAATTTCAAAAACACAATAAATGATTTAGCCTACTGTAAGTGACACTTCCTATTGAGAATTTTTCTGACGAAAGGCACTAAAATTTCGAAAATTAAAGAATAATAATTCGATAGAATACAATTTCAGAATATCATCTTTAGCCACATATGGAGGAATATTGAAGATAAAATAAGATCAAATTTTGAGAAATACTCAATAAAGGATATAGTTGGCTTTTATATGTCTGTTCTTGAACATCAATGGATAATAATTGTTAGTGCACAAAATGCACATGAAATAGAGTCCATGTGCATTGAA
>JBKPPX010000055.1:0-4808 GCA_046733815.1 Thermoproteota archaeon
ATAATAGAAAATGGAGATCAGATCTTTGCTGACACTACAAGAGTCATCAAAAGGGTGCAAGAATATGCCAGACCTGATAAAGGAGAGCGAATCAAAGTGCGAGTTTCGATTAGAGTTGAGAATATTAGCCTTGATGATATGGTAGATAGATTGCGTATAACAGGCATCATAACAAACACTGATAACGAGCTTGTACCTAGAGGAACACATCATTCTCTAACAGTACAAGTAGGTGACACAATCACAATTGACAAAAATAGAAAATGGAATGACGTTGAGACAAATATTTTGAAAAGATCAGGTAATAGCACAAATTTCATCTTAGTAGCAATTGATGCACAGGAAGCAGCTGTTGCGAAGATCTCCGGTACCCATTTAAAGATAATTCCTAATATCTATTCAGGACAGAGTGGTAAACGATATCAGCATGCTGCAAAAAATAATCCTAACATAGAAATTTTCTTTGAGGATATTGCTAAAACAATTCAGAGTCTATTTTCAGCAACAGCAGAGAATAATAACAGCACAATAATAATATTTGGTCCTGGTGAAACCAAACGCAGATTTTACAATTTACTTATAGATAAGCAGAAATTAGAAAAAGATAAAGTATCAATAATAGATGGTGTAGATGTCGCAGGCGAAGATGGAATTTTTGTTTTTCTACGTTCTTCTGCTATTAAAGGAGCAATGAGCTCAAGTAAACTAGCAACTGTCTCATCAATATTAGATGAGGTAATGCGGCTTGTACATAATAGTGAAGCAAAGTATGCTATGGGAATGCAAGAAGTATCCAATGCTGCAACAATCAAAGCTATAAAATATCTAGTATTTTCTGACTCTATTTTTAAAACTACAGATGAAAATGAGATAGTAAAACTTTTAAATTTAATTGAAAGTCACGGAGCAAAGAGTTTTGCAGTAGATTCATCTACTGATATTGGATGGCGTGTTTCATCGCTTGGTGGTATAGTAGCCTTACTTCGCTATTCTATTCGATGAGATTAACTATATTGTTTTATGATTATTGTAATACAATTCTATTACGTTAATTTTTAATTTTGCTTTTTGTTGTTTTTGTTTTTGTTATTGACCCTATCATCCAGGATAGATATGCCTTTGACACATCGCTCATTTTTAATTCTACTATTTCTGGTACCTCATACGGATGGGTATTATTAATTTCAAACTTTAGTTTATCTACAGTTAGATTTGTTGTTTTGAATAGCGCAATAAATTCCTCTTGATCTTCAAGTTTATTTTTCCAAGAGTACAAAGATCTCACCTTTGCAAAATTTACACATGCGCAAAGTTTTTTGTTAGCAACCAGCATTTTAGCCACTTTTACAACAGATTCTTCATTTGGATAAGTTGATATAACCAATACACCATGTTGCCTCTTTTTTTGTCTGATCATTGTTTGAATAATTTATTAATTTGCTCTAATAATATATAGGCTATAGATAACGGTAGTAGTATTATTATTGATCTGTAGAATTTTTATCCTTAAAGATAGTAATTTTTTATGCATCAAATTCTTGGCTCTTCAAAATTATCTAAATTATTATTATCTTATCTTATCTTATACTTACGAATGTATTTTCTGACTTGATACTTTCTTTAAAGTGGTCTAATATTGGAATTGGATAATCTATAACTTGTAATGGTCTTTGTTTGTCCAAATTATGAATTAGTATAACTGGTACATCCTTCAATTCAGTTACCCATTTCTTTATGTATTCACATTCAGGATCAATTTTTTTCTGTTGTATCCATGGATTAAATATTCTTAGATAATGCTGAACATTACATCCAGTAGAGGCAACCCATTGCCATGAGCCATTGTTAACGCAAGGATCGTAGTCGACAAGTTTCTGAGCGAAATATTTTTCTCCATAGCGCCAATCAATGTGCAAATCTTTTGTTAAAAAAGATGCGACGATCATCCTTAATCTATTAGGCATAAAACCAGTTTTGTTCAATTGACGCATACCAGCGTCAACAATTGGAAATCCAGTTAGGCCATTGCACCATAATTTAAAGGCTGCTTTATTATTATCCCATTTTATCTTATCATACTTTTGATGAAATGCCTTTCCAAAAACATAAGGAAAATGATGCGCTATATAAGTAAAGAAATCTCGCCAGTATAGTTGTTTTATTAAAAGATGATCCATTCCCAACTGATTTTTTATAGAATGATATACTTCTCTTATAGAGCAAGTTCCAAACTTTATATGTGCTGATAATCCTGTAGTTTGTTGTTTTGCAGGATAGTATCTTTTTTCTGATTGATAGTCTTTAAATCTATTCAAATTCATAAGAATTTTTAGACAATTCTTTCTTCCTCCATGACAATAAATGTATTCATTTGGTTCTTCTATGACTGTCTTATAGATCTCTTCTTTCTCTACTTCAGACTCTATAGATTCAAGGTAAAAGTTATTTTCATATGGATAAATTTGAGGAGAATTTACAAATAAGGTGATTGCTTTTTTTAGAAAGTAAGAAAAGATCTTGAAGGGCTTTCCGTTATCATCTATGACAAATTCTGGTTCACTAAGTAGAGAATCTGCATATTGGTAAAACGCTATATTGTTTTGATAACAAATTTGTTTAATATTACTATCTCTTTTTTTACTAAATGGAGTATAATCTCTGTTGCTATATACGGCGTCAATTTTCTCGCTTGATATTAACTGCTTAACAACAGTTTCTTGTTCTCCATAAAAAAGATATAATCTAATTTGATCGTTATGTTTTAACAATGAAAGTTGCTTATCTAAATCCCTAAGGGATTCTACCATAAACTGTAATGCATTATTGCTTTTGTATTCATTATACTTGCTTTCTACCTGCCTCGGATCTAATATGAAACAGGGAATGATGTATTCTGATGATTGTAAAGCATTGATTAAGGCAGTATTATCTTCAAGCCGTAAATCTCTTCTAAAAATAAATAATGATTTGCTATATTCCTTTTTCATTGAATTGGATTTGTGATTCAATTAAAAAATATTATACTTTTATGTGTAGCTTGAAAGACAATCTCTTTCTGTTTGTTTGTTTGTTTGGTTAAGTAGTAGTAACAGAATTATAGAATATAGTATTTATCATTATGGAAGAGGAACACCAGTAGCTTTTAACTGTTTCATTACATAATTTACCTGCGCAGCTGTAACATTTCTGATAAGTGAATTTTGTGTGTATTGTAGCATTGAGTTAATAAGTTGTGATATCATCTCTGCATCATAAAATGCATGTGATTCTGAAAGCAGCTCTGCTACTTTTGATACATCCATGCCATTGGTGATCTTTCCGCTTATAATTAAGTGACCAAACTTTTGGACCGATTCAAAAACTCCAATATTATATGCTATAAATGCAATTTTTTCAGGTGGTAAAACATCATCAAGTGATTCCATGATATATATAACAAATAAGGAGCGCTACTATATTATTTCTAACTTAATTCGCTAAGAAAAGATTCTTAATAATAGATATCCATCGATCACATCATATCACATCACAAACAACAAAAACTATAGATGAGGTAGAAATTATTATTATTATTCTATTGCTATAATAAAGAGGATTTCGAAAGGTAGTGCTGGTGGTGTGAGAAACATCACAAAGCAAAAATACTATTTGACCAGCATAATAAAGTGCTCATAACCTACAGTTAATGAATTCGAGTATTATTATTAGTCAGACTACAAATTTAATATGATAATAATTATATCCTGAGGCTAAAAGCTTGAGTTTTTTTATTGTCTAGAACTTTTGCCACTATTCCTCATTTTGATGAGAAATAATGAATACTTTTTTAATCATTTCTCATAGTGGAAGCACATATACTTTGACTCTCACTGTGCTGATATGAGAAAGAAATTACGACAGATCTACTGAATATGCATCTGTAATAATTAATTAGTTAATTAAGAAATGAGATTAAAAATGTCTTAAATAACAAAGGGAGTTATGGAGTTTTCTCTCTCCCTAGTCCATTATCTGTGGGGGCGCGCGCGTATATTATGACTAACCAATTCTGCGGCGGTTAGCATTGATTCTATTGCGAGTGTTCATCTAACGAACTTCTAGAACTACTACTATTACTACTACTACAGGAGCCCATAGGTATCTCGGGAAAGCTCGCATTCATTCTAGATTCTGCAACTGCACCTGCTTCAGCTAAAATTCTATCAACATCTTCGCCGCTGGCATCAAATGCAAAAGAATTGTTGCTTATGCTTCCTGCATTGATCATAATGTCACTAAATACTCCATTGATTTCACCTAATTCAGTGTCCACCTCTGGCATTACAGATGACAATCCGGATTTCACCTTTGTCAATGCTCCCATTGCGGGTCCTATCGCCACCATTACGTCTCCAATATCAAGTGTTGATTCTAATCTCATTTGTATCTGTTCAAGGGAGATCTTTAACTGTGAAATAGTCTTAGCTGTTTTTCTAATCTGTGCTAGTTCATTTGATAACATCTTACCTTGTTGTACATCATGTTTTTGAACAGATGCTACAACCTGGTTAAAGTAAGTTTTTTCTTTTCCTCTTAATTTCTCTAACATGGTATCCATTTTCTGATTTTGTGCTTGAAGCCTATTCTTCGCAAATTCAATTTTTGACTTTAGTGGCGTCTGTGTCCTCACACTCTCTTTTATTCTTTCAGCTGTATTTAGTCTGTTTTCCTTGATCCAATTATTGCTAAAGTTCGTCGTCATTACAAATTAGGTTGAAAAAATGACGTTAAATTACAATGTCATAATTGCATAACTAAGTAGTAATATT
>JBKPPX010000056.1:0-3382 GCA_046733815.1 Thermoproteota archaeon
ACCATTAATATTGTATTCCAATATCGATCATCATATAAATTTAATCTTGTCGCTATCACGATTATCGATAATATATTATCCCCCATTGCGCTACTCGTAAGTAAAGAATACTAAAAGCATAAGGAAATACTATAACAACGATCCTTTTGGAAAGTTTGAATAGTATCACAAAACCTTTTCAGATTATTTTGCAAATATTTATTTTGCTATCTCAAGATTAGAAGTAAATCATTATTTACAGCCATTCAATTGCCATGGAATAATTCACGCTGTTATTAATAGATTAGAAAGATGACAGGTCATTGGGTTAGGATGTTACAATTCTTTAGTATTCTTGTAATGCTTCTTTTACTGAAATGATATCACAGTTTTTTGACAATTTTCAAACTTTTTTAAATCCTGTAGGATTGTGATATGATTAGATATCCTTGTTCTTAATTTTTTAAGCATATAAAATTTTTGTAACAATAGCAAAAGAAAGACAAATATCCTTCATTAATCGTTAATACCATATTGACTCATAATGGAATAGATATTGATCAGTTTCTTCTACTCACAATCTATCCAAGTATTGTATTCTTCGGAATTGGATTTATTGCAAAGAAAACTGCTATGCGTGAATCTCGCAAGTATGCTTTGCAAGCACTAACATGTATTATTTTTTCGATAGTTTATTTCATACTTGTACCTAATGGCGGAGCACAGGGACTTGCAATAGTGCTAGCAATGTTAGGTGTAATTCTATTAATTATGGCCAGAAAATACATTGTATATCCGTTAGAAGAGGAAGGAAAAAGAAGCAAAGGTCAATCTACTACTTCAACTGATGGAATATAGTATTGCAATAGAAAAGGAATGTTTCATTGAAATAAGCAAAAAGCATGTTTCTGTTTTATAACTAAAGACTACTTACACAATATAAAAACTACAACAATAATCTTTAAAGGTACTGATTACAATGACAATAATTTAGTTATGAAGAAAAATCCATCGTAATTTCATATAAACAACGTTTAGCATAACACGTTCAAACCAGGTGCTCTAGTCATCAGGCATATTAAATTTAATATTATTGCAGCAACAGAACAGCAGAGCCATCTCAACCATTATAATGCTAATATAAGTGGTATATTATTATTCTAACATATATAACAACTGAGTAGATAACTGTCTTAATTGCTTATAACCTATAAAGCATTTATTATATTATGAGCAATAAAGATAGCAAGAATTACAAGGATAATACGACTGAACCCACTACAGCGACATCTACCACCGAAGATACCATTGTAATTTCTCCGTCCAACACTGAATATAAAATACATGATCAAAAGTCTTCGATTGAACAAGAAGAAGAAGAAGAAGAAGAATCTTTACCTACCAAGGCCAAAGAAGCTGGACAATCTTTTAAGGATTTTATAGTCACGTTTGGCAAGAAAGCAATGACAATAACAGAAGAGAAAACCACGGAGACAAAAAATGAATCTTTAGATATTGGCGCAAAAAGAGATTCACAGGCTATTCAAACTCTAGGTGCAAACGTTGAGAAAGCAATAACTGTTTTTGAAGACACTATTACTAACCTGCGCAAAGAATCTTATGATGAACAAGCTCAGATATTAACAGGATATAAAAAGTTAATACAAGAACAAATTAACGTTATTAATGCAAGACTAAGTATGGTAAAGAAGTTCAAACAAATAGATTGAAATGAAGTGCTGTAGTATCAAGATGTTATACTGCAGACTTATAGGTTAACTTTAATTAGTACAAAAGCATAACAGCAAGGTCTAAAATTAGACTAAATATACAGTACAGGTAACCATTAAGTGTTTTTATGTTCCTGCTGTTTGCTCACACTTATTTTATCTAGTCTTCCGTGCATTATCTTCATTGACAAAAATATAGTAATTGCAGCCAATATTAGAATAAACATGAAAATAAAATCATAGGATTGTCTGGAGGGAAAAGCCTTTGAAATACCATCAGATATCTTGATTAAACTTTGATTAGTTTGCATAAGCATTCCAGCTACAGTAGGACCTATAGCCGATCCAATATATCTTAATAGAGTGTTTATACCGAGTGATAATCCTATAAATTGTGGAGGAGCAGAAGTAGTATTTATGTTAAGCTGACCTACGTTTAGCAATGATAAACCAACTCCTATTATTGCAAGGTTTATTGCTAATTGTATTGCATTAGTATGAAAAAGTAAAGTTCCAAGAAGCCCAACAGTCGTTACTATAGCTCCAATTAGTGTTACCTTTGACGAACCTATTCTTGATATTATGAAGCCAGAGGTAGGACCAAATATAAGAGATGTAATAGAAAAGGGCAATTGTATATTTGCTGCATACACTGCATTTCCACCAATCCCACCAGATAGTACAGGACTCTGAACAAGAATAGGTATAGTCTGAAAGATTGCAAAGGTACAGATACCCCAAATAATTACTATAATATTTGATATCAATATGGGTTTATGTGATATCAATTTGAAATCAATAAGAGACGAGGGAGCTTTTCTTTCCACAATTATAAATGTAGCAAGAGAAGCAGAACCCACAAAACAAAGCAATACTATCTCCCATGAGACATTTGATGGTTTTAGTAGGTTAGTATTCTCTGATGATTGTATTAATGTGAGAGCCGACAAAAAAGATGTGATAGTTATAGCAAGAAATATTGCTCCTTTAATATCTAGTCTAGTTACGATACTTGAATTTATAATACCTTTTGTTAGTCTAGTTTGCCTCATTTGTTTATCTGGGTACTTTTTAGTATCTTTCTTTTCTTCAATTGATGAATTCTTCTGTTGAATCAATATTTTTGTTGATTCTTTAACTCGAACATATTGTAAGATTATTATGATTAGCAATAGTGCTACAGGAATAACAGAGTAAAATGTTGCTCTCCAACCAAAATGTTCAATTATGTTTCCTCCTGCAAGTAAACCAAGAACACCACCAAAAGCAAACATTGAAGCTAACGTTCCCTGAGCAATTGCAGCTTTGTTCCTTGGAAACTGATCTTGAACAATAGCAAATACGATGGGAAACACAGACATTCCTATCCCTTGCACAGTTCTTGAGATCAGCATTGAATAGATATCAGTTGAAACTGCACCTCCAACTACACCTACAGTATAAATTATCATTACTATCAAAAGAATTTTTTTTCTACCATACATATCAGAAAGCTTCCCTGCTATTGGTACAGATATAGCTCCAGAGATAAGATATGATGAAAGTATCCAAGAAGATGTGCTGTAAGTAATACTAAAATCATTTATCAAATGGGGAATAGCTGGTATAAGCATTGTCTCAGCATAAAGCACCATTGTTGCTATGCTACTTAGGATTGCCAGTATCTTCCATGC
>JBKPPX010000057.1:0-9322 GCA_046733815.1 Thermoproteota archaeon
TATGAGTGATCCTACGTTTTGCTCATATTCGCTCGACATATCTATCGCAGAGGTCCAAGGCCATTTAAATTTGAGCCTTCGCTAGTCTACACAATTTCTTAATGAATTGTTTCTGGTACTCGATATACTTCATACTCTTTCAAACTTTATTGCAAACATACTCTTATAATATATTGTTTGATTCTAATCCTGTTCAAAAAACTAGCTAGATATCCATACCGTTTTCACAAATAAACACTTCAATCGCAGTATTTCTGTCAATGATAAAGTACAATTTAACAAAACCTGATTGGAAAGAACTTAATCTCCAGTGTTGAGATATTCCACATAATTGATAGTTCTTGGGAATCCTGGGGATGGGCATTTTCCCTGTATAGTATTTCCTTTACAGAATGTTTGCATGTTACTCTGCATATGATTAGAGGCCTTGCCCCCATCAGGTTAATATTTTCAGTCATCATCTCTTTTTTTCCTTGATTAGATCCATTTCTTTAGCCAACGCTTGATAAGATTTTTCGTCAAAGTTTGGAATACTTGATAATTCTTTAAGATCTATTTTTTTATCAACTAGCAATTGAAGAAGATATGGAAAGTAAATTGATCCAAAAAGACTTTTTGTAACATGATTCTGCTTTGACAGATTCGACAGCAGATCTTTTAGATTATTACCTCTGGTGAAGATAGGTCCTATTACAGGCCAAATTATCCCATATTGATTATATTTTATTCCCTTATGGCGAGTACTTCTGAATAGACCATATGCAAGCATAACTTCGAGGTACTTCATAAGCCTCCAGGATCTATTTTCTCCTATTCTGCCAATTATCATATCTATCTTTGAAAGTATATCTAAGGCCTCTGCAAGGCTTTCTACATCTAAGAGGGAAGAAACTACGCTGGTGAATAGTGCATTTATCAAATCTTTTCGTCTTTCTTCAGTTGACATACCAAATCGCGGATCAAGGTAACCAGCATCGGCATTTGATAAGAATGCCTTAGCCTCCCCAAGTTGATCCATGGAAAAATAACCATTTATCGCTGCTGCGATATCAATTGCAAAATTATCGCTACGGATTGAATTATATCCGGCGAATTTAGACTGTGCGTTATTTAAAATAGAACGAATATCTCCTTTACCATTTTTCACAACTGAAACTTTGTCATCTGAGCTTAATTGTTTATTTTCCTCCTTTAGAACATGATCTAGGAAAATCATAGACAGGCGGGCTGGAATGGAATTCAATTCTACTACTTTACAGATCTTTGCTAGATCTTTAATCTTCGTCTTCCGAGCATTTGCGGCCATCATAACAGGTATAGTTGGCTCTTTCATCATATTTATCAGAGCATCAATTCCTCCTGTATCCTCTCTGCCAGAAATTCCATCAACTTCGTCTAAGAACAACAGCATTTTTTTCCCAAATACACTGTCGTTATAAAACATTGGCGTAATGTGTTCTTTAAGACCTATTTTGTTCCTGTTATCACTCGCATTCAATTCTATCATATCATAATTGAACTGCCGAGATAATGCATGTGCTAGGGTGGTCTTACCTGTCCCAGGAGGACCTATTAGAAGCAAGGGCCTGCTGCCATTTACCCATCCTGAAATCCACTTTACCGCTGCCAACCGAGCGTCTTCGTTTCCTATCATCTGCTGAACTTTGATAGGGCGGTAAATTTCAGACCACATCATAATTTAATAAGTGCTAATAAAAAAAGCAATATAAAAATAATGCAGCAGTTATTTTCTCACTGTCATATTGAAGTCCTTCTGAAAAAGATCGAGTATACCACATCTTACAAGTTCATTATACCAATATTGGTTATAATGATTAACTGTCAGAAATAAAAATTCCAAAAATGGTTTAAATTGAAACTCGAGTGGAAGCAGATGCAACGCAAGATGTGCTTCTTCTAAGTATATTTCACTCTTTTCCATTGTCATTTCAAAGGCTTTCTTAACATCTTTGCTAATAAGTGAATAGTAAAGTGGCCATGATGGTATTTTAATGGACCGTTGCTTTATGGCGTCCTGAATCTCATTTCCACAACCAACACACTCAGCTGCCTTTGCCATACCCATGTGATATATATCACTCAACGGAGGCTTATTGAATGCCATATTCCTTCCAGCGGTTCCCATCACTGCGCGGTATTTCTTGTAAGATATCATCATATTTTCATAGCTAATAGATTCTGGATTAATCTTTAAATTATAATCTACATACTGACCCAGTCTAGCATCCTTGAATCCCTCTTCAAATGCTTTTAATACCGACTCCCCACCTTTGGAAATTTTCTCTCTTGCAACTTCCAGAATATATGGATTCATTATTTTGTAGTCATCAAGGTATTCGACATCCTCATCCCTGTCCATTATTCTGTCCATCGGTTCGCTAAGATCGATGGCGATAATATGGCCATCAATAATTGAATTTTTCAAGTCGCTTGAAATTTGTTCCTTATAGTAGCCGGAAGCACCATCAAACAATGCATTTAAAACTGGAAAGGTCATCTTTACGAAATTAGAATCTAAAATTCTCTCTATTCTATCTGCTAGATTTTCAGGTCTGGCTAGTCTTGTTATAACATCGTTGAGTTTCTTGTCGTCTAGGATTAATTCTGAAGATCCCACCTCTTCAACAAATTTTTTCATTGTGACAGACGGGCTGGAATCAGAAATGATTTGCCGATGCAAGGATATTAAGAATCTCTTTTTAAAATCCTCAAATTCATATTCATATTTTTTCTTATATTTAGCAAATTGTTTATAGCCGTCCTTCCTGAGCAAGATTTGTTTCAATATTTCTTTACCACATTTTGTGCTCATTAAAGCAGCTTTTGTAAAAATATATTCGTCCTTACCACTCATATATATTGCTCTCTCACTCTGCTTTTCGGCTATTTAACTTTCATACCTTGGATATATCTACATTATAAACTACTGCCAATGTTCTAGAAATAATCTATTAGCGCCCATTATACTGAATATCTGATTTATTAACTTTGATAATAACTTAATAGATCACATGTCATGAGTATCTCAACCTTTCAGGATTCAGTTTAACGCGGTAAAATATGGATGTTTTCATAAAATGACAGTGTTCTATATAAAAAGGCAAAAGGATCCAGGACTATCGTGATGCCATCGCGATCCGTTCCTGCTCATTCTTTTTCTTAACTGCATGACTAGCCATATCATTGTTCGCTGCCAAGATTATCTCTCTAGCCAATGCTTCTTCAATAGTCTGCGGATTTGAATATGTTGCTTCCCGTACGCCCTCGGCTATGAAGCGGAGTGCTAGATCTACTCTGCGCAGCGGCGCGACATCTACTGAAACATGGTATACTACGCCGCCATAGACAATGCGAGTTGTATCTTCATTAGGAGACGCATTTTCTATCGCCCTTACCAACAATTCCAATGGATTCTTGCCTGTTTCTACATTGATAATATCAAGGGCAGTTCTTACTACATTCAATACACGAGCCTTTTTTCCTCCCATTCTGCCTGTGTTCTTGGCATATTTTTTTCCGAAATGCATCATTTTATTGGATAACCGTTCTATGATATTTACGTCGGACTTCTTTAATCTCTGGTGCTCATGCCTTCCGAAAGTAATTGGAATTACTGCTGATGGTCTTAACGAAATAACTCTACTTAGACCTATATCGGTTACTTCGATGTTATTTGTATCCCATTTGTTGAATAATTTGATATTTGTCTGTTCTCTGCCGCTCATTTACTATCTCCTCGGTTTTTCCTTCCTCCCATATACAAGTTCTATTAACGATACGCCGTTTACTTTAAAAACTTGCCATCTAACTCCCGGAATATCACCCATTGCTCCTCCCATCGATCCCCCAATGCCTTCTAACACTACTTCATCATGTTCATCTACAAAATTCAAAGCACCGTCTCGTGGCAGAAAAGCCGTTATTGATTTACCATTTTTAATCAATTGCACTCTGACACATTTTCTGACGGCAGAGTTAGGCTGTTTTGACTCTATACCAACTTTTTCGAGTACTATGCCTCTTGCCTGAGGCGCACCCTCTAATGGGTTGGCTTTCTTGTCTAGCATCAACATTCTTCTTTTATAATACTTGTTTGCCCATCTCGCTCGATTCCTCTTAGATTTTAGAACGCGCCCAGCAAACAATCCTAATGGAGATTTAGCCATTCACATATTCACCTGCTCGTTATTATTTAGGGTTTGTTCCCCGCTTACTATAAGAACATTAGATATTTGGAAATATCGCCTTGCGAGTATCCTTGCCTTTTCAGCATTTCTGCCTTCTCTACCTACAACTATCCCTTTTTTCTTCGCGTCAACAACAACAACAGCTTGTTTGGTACCGTCTATCCTCATGTTAATCTTAATATCATTTATCAGGTCCGAATTTAATATATTCGAAATAAATTTGCATGCATCATCAGAATATTCCACTAGCTCAACTTTTTTTCCAACCATGTTCTGAAGATGCTTGATTGTAGATCCTCCCTTTCCAATAGCAAGACCCATATGTCCCTTGTTTACAATGAAAATGACACGATCCATCCTTTCATCCACAATACAATCTCGTGCTGTTGCGCTTGTTATGCTCTGAAATAAAGACATTAACCGCAATTCGTCAGAAGTTAATTTGATCTTGTCTGTCAACTCATAGCGCCTCTGAAATAGAAACAATGCATGAAATTCGGAGCATTAAACGACAATTCATGCTTCTTGAGGAAGAGCAATTTAAGTCTTGATGCCAAGGAATTGATTGATGTCTTTGAAAGGTTTCTTCCTAATATGTACGCCTGTATATATCCTTTTTTAACATGTAATTCAATAGTGTATTTGTTCTAATAATGCAATGCATTGTACCTTTTTATCAGTTTGATGAATATTATTATTTTTCTATCACAAAAGCATTATTGCTATTTTCTTAGCTTAGAGGTAGAAATGACGCGGTTATAGTCTCAATTTTACAATATTTTAAAGGAACAGACAATGACTACAACAGGGACAAAAAAGATCGGAAAAGAAGCGCTATGAGTTATTCATTGATGGACTTAGAATGGTCAGAAATTAGTGAATTTATGTCCTCATCGCTACCGCTTTTCAAAGACATAATGCTAATTCTAAAAGGCTTGTTACATAACTTTCCTAGTTGAACTGAATTCCCCTGGAACCAGTAAATAGGAATATTAGAGGTTTTAGCCTCTTCTTCTAATTTTAACCTATCTTTATGAGCAACCGATTTTGACATAACTATTAGTTTTGAACCTCTCATGGAGTGTAATACTTCCTTTGTTCCACTCTTGTATTTATTGTCGGTTATTGCATTCTTAACTATTTTCTCCAGTGTCTTTACCATTTTCTTCTTTCACCTTCATATAGAGATCTACCATACCTGTACCGACAGGTACGGTTGCGCCCACTATAACGTTTTCTGTTACGCCCCTTAATGTTTCAATCTGGCCTTCCAGTGAAGCTTTCGCTATTGTTGGAACGGTAATTTCGAAAGCTGCTCTAGCAAGAACGGATGTCTTGGTTCCAGCAATACCATGTCTGCCAATTTGCTGTAGATATCCTTTGGATGTCATAAGATCTGCCACTAACATAATATGCCTGGCGTCAACTTCCAAGCCTTGTTCCTCTAGGGTGTTTGTGATTTCCTTTACAAGAGCTGTTCTGGCAGCCTCGATTCCAAGTGTTTGCCAAACTTCATACACATTGTTTGTAGTAATTCTAGAGGTATCGACTCCTTCAACTGCTACCACTTTGGAAAGATTTGATCCTGCGGTCTGAATGATCCATTCTTCATCCTGTTTTACAATTGTAACTCTTTCGACATCGGGCACCCCCTTGACGCGAGTATTGAGAAGCTTATTCTTTAATGTTAGAAGAGTCTGTGCGTCAGGCTGGTCAGAAATGTTAACTTTGATAATTTGCTTCTTTTCATTAAGGCTTATTTCATATTTCTTCTTCGATCCTGTTAGCACCTCCTGTACTTCATCTAACTTACAACCTCGTTCCGCAAGCTTCGACTCAGAGAAATAAAACGAAAGTATACCGCTATAGTCTGTATCAGTCTTTTCTACTAAATCACTTACCCTAGTAAATATAATTTCTCTTGCCACGTCGAGAGCCTTTTCTCTTGATATCCTATGGGCCTTATCCAAAAAAATGTCCATAGTCGGCGTTACAGGCTTCTTCCTCGCATCTACTAGTTCAATCAATCTAGGGAGTCCCAAAGTAACATTGCGCTCTTTAACACCAGCAAAGTGGAATGTTCTAAGGGTCATTTGGGTTCCCGGCTCACCTATAGATTGAGCAGTCACAACACCTACTGCTTCTCCAGGCTCAGTCATAGCCCTTTCAATGAGATCGACGGCCCTCTTCAATACTTTCTCAATTCCTTCTTTGCTCAATCTATTTTCGAAGAGAGCTGTTTCAAGGCTACTTCTTAAGCGTACATTGAGGTTTTCTGCGTATTTTCCAATAATATCTTTGATTTCATTTTCGGTAGCCTTTTTACCGTCGTCGACGACTGATTCACTTTCTATTAGTCTAGAGATGTTTACCGCCTCGCCATGGTCACTTTTCGCTGGGTCTACACCATCTTCGCCGTACAGATACTGGATAATATTTCCATGTGGATCACGCACCGTTTGATCATATTCTATTTTGAGGTGTTCAAGAGCATTAATCAGCCTTCTTTGCATGTAACCTGATTGCTGTGTCCTGACAGCCGTATCGACTAGGCCTTCTCTACCTCCCATTGCATGGAAGAAGAATTCTAATGGGCTCAATCCATCCCGATAGTTTGACTTTACGAAACCCTTTGCATCTGGATTTGTATCGTTGGTCTTAAAATGAGGTAAAGAGCGGTTATGATAACCTTTGTTGATCCTCTTGCCTCTAATAGATTGCTGACCCAAAGCTGCAGTCATTTGGCCGATATTGAGAGTTGAACCTCTTGCACCTGTAGATGCCATAATTACACCAGAGTTATCATCAGGAAATGCCCTATCGGCGTTTTTGCCTGCTCTGTCTCTTGCTCTCGATAATTCATTCACTACATATAATTCAAGTGCTTCTTCTGGCGCTAGACCTCTGGTAAGAGGTAACGTACCAACTTTGTACTGCTCTATTAACTCATGAACCTTGGTATATGCCTTCTGAATAACATCACTAATTTCTTTTCTTGTTTCATCGCTTAGCCAAAGATCAGAATAACCGTAGCTAAAGCCCTGATGAGTTATGTATGTTTTGAGCATAATAAGTATTGAATCCAAAAACTTTCTAGCAATATCGTTGCCATAATCTTTCGTTATTCTATGCAGCACGCTATCAGGTTCTTCTGCTCCTATTGAAGCTTTGTCAATTACTCCACTAATAAGTTCTCCATTTTTTATTACGACATCCTTTCCTTCACGCTTTGCAGATTTGTTCCACTTCGAAGTAATTATAAAATTAAAATCTTTTGGCAAAAAAAGAGAAAACAGCTGTTTACCAGAATATAGTTTTCTTCCTTCTTTGGTTAGCCTAGGCTCTGGCAGAACTCCTGTATATCCTCCAATTAAAGCCAAATTTGCGAACTCTTCTCTTGTTAGAGTTGTATCATCACGGGTTAAAATGAACGCTCCTGTGATGAAGTCCCTTATTCCCCCGATAATAGGTCCACCATATCTTGGTGATATTAACTGGTCTTGAACCTTCATCAACAGAGCAGCCTCCGCACGTGCCTCTTCGCTTTGAGGAACATGGAGATTCATCTCATCACCATCAAAATCCGCATTATAAGGTGGACAAACGGCTGGATGTAATCTAAACGTACGATATGGAAGTACTCTAACGTAGTGAGCCATAATAGACATTCTATGCAATGAAGGCTGTCTGTTGAAAATTACTATATCCCCATCAGACAAATGCCTTTCAACCATGTAACCTGCTGCTATTGAATCGGAAATCGTTTTTCTGTCACTAACGTAGTCTAACCTGATCTTGACTCCATCTGGTCGGATAATGTAATTAGCGCCAGGATATATATTCGGACCATTAACTACTAATCTCTTTAATCTTTCGAGATTCCATTGGGATACGGTTTCTGGAATGGTAAGTTTCTTTGCAACGTCGACTGGAACCCCTACGTCAGAGATCTGTAAGTTTGGATCGGGAGAGATCACAGTCCTACTTGAAAAATCTACTCTTTTTCCAGAGAGTGAACCTCTGAATCTACCTTCCTTACCCTTTAGTCTCTGAGTCAAAGTTTTAAGAGGCCTACCTGATCTATGATGAGCTTGAGGTATTCCCGAAACTTCATTATCAAAGTACGTCGTAACATGATATTGCAATAAATCAACTAAATCCTGTACAATAAGTGGAGGTGTTCCAGCTTCCTTACTTTCCTTCAATCGCTGATTTACTCTAATTATGTCTACGAGTTTGTGTGTCAAGTCGTCTTCTGATCTTATCCCAGTTTCAAGAATAATTGAGGGTCTCACCGTTACAGGAGGAACTGCTAAAACTTGAAGAACAAACCATTCAGGCCTGGCAGTCCTCGGATCGTATCCTAAAAGTGTCAGATCGTCATCCGGAATATGTACTAGTCGTTCTCTAATAGTGATTGGTAATAGCCTATTCTCACCAACTTCAGTTTTTTCTACAAATATTGTTGGTTTTGTAAAGATGAGATCATACTGTTCTTTTGCACAATGAGGACATATTTTTACCTTCTTCGCCTTTTCAATAATTTCATCCTTAACATTCTCTAAGGTTATTACGGCGTAGGCAGCCTTACTATCTCTGAGCCTTTTGTATTTAGTTAATTCTTCTGGATCGAGTTTGATTCTATTACATGATCTGCATGTAATCTGTAGTAATTTGTGGATATCATCAACAAATGCAATATGAAGGACTGGCTCTGCTAGTTCAATATGACCAAAATGGCCAGGACATTTTGCAGATGTATTGCCGCAGGTTCCGCATTTTTGGCCAGGTTCAAGCGTTCCTAGACGATTATCCATCAATCCGCCTTGTACAGGCATTCCATCTTCGTCGTAGGTCTCTGGAGCTGTTATTTCTGCAACGCTGAACTTACGAACCTCTATGGGAGACCATACACTAAACTTTATTCCTCCTAAGATTTTTACTGATTCTTCCATTTCTCTCGTCAGCTCTCCATTCTGGGGCTCTAGACCTTCTCCTTGGCTAATAACCGCGGAGCCACATTCAGGCTCATCATTTCTTGTAATAGCAATTTAAATGCATACGCTACTGTCTCTTATACACATCTGACGCTGCCGACGATCTCATGATAGTGT
>JBKPPX010000058.1:0-4716 GCA_046733815.1 Thermoproteota archaeon
GTCTTCATTAAATAACAGAGATACTATATGTCCACCTGCCATAAAAGTATCTGATCTATTTTCTGAGATAGTGGGAGGATGCATATTTTTCTTGATCGAAAGCAACCCAGAAGAAGTGATGTAACCAACAATAAATAGAAAACTAAGTAAAAATATTATAAATGAAACTTTCCTTATCATCAAATCAAGGTAATTGAATTGTTTTTAACATCTTAACGTCTATATTAATTAATAAGAAACATAATTTAATAAAACAGCCAGTTCGACTTTGCTGCCTTTAATTCTATATCATTATCAAATTCTTAGAAAAAAATGTAAAATGCCTAGTGTATAGACAGAACAAAGAAAGACTCGACTAATATCATCACATTGCTTAGATTATGAGTAATATCGTTAGATATAATTATGGCTGGCGATGCGCTGCATTATCAGAGTGTCGTTGGACTCTAAAGGATAGTTCTAGATAGCCTCCTAATAACTCACAGCCAATCCTCACTCTCCAAATGAAAGAAGATTTCAACCTCACTGAGTTTAATTATCTGTTTTAAATTTAGAGATACTCAATTATGTAATTTATTACCGTATGTTGTTGTAATGTATTGTGTGACTGAAGCGGCTTTTCTGAGAATATATCTATACCTTAGATTATTTTTATGTATGATAGAATATTCACATCGTCGAAATAGATTCTGTGTATTATCAATAAGCAATTTGAGCCAGCAAGTATTTTTATTTGATTTTTCTTGACTAGAAATATAAATACAACATAAAAAATATAGATTTGTTATCGCTAGTTCTACAATCTATAACGTATCAACTCTTTTTCAAACAATCCCATGGCTCAAACAGTCTCAGCCTAAGAAATAACAACTATTATTCAATGGCATTAAAGTTTCCATGGATTTAAGTCTGGAAATGGGCTAATCTATCAAGCGATGCTTTAATTTCGGTAGCCCTCCAAAGTAGTTCGCTAATCTGTTCTTCACTAAGGTCAGAGTCCCACGTATCCAGTATACTTTTCAAAATTTCAGCGATATGATAAAGGATGATGGCATATGGATGATGTTCTGCTGTAGAATATGATAATTCAAGTATGTCTGGTAATCCCGTGGACGCCCTCGTGATGATATTACACTCCTTTGAGTAAATTTTTATGATTCCAGCTTCTTTCTCAATAGTAAGTTTGGTTGGTACCTTATCTCTATTCAAGCGTTGCAAAACAGGTCTTAAATGTTCTGCTATGACAACTATATCAGGCTTTTTATCTGGCACGCTTATATGATCAGATGATCATATTATATGTTAATGAAATAGTCTATACTATATTATATGCGTAAAACAACATAGTACCGACCAGTGAGGGTCGTGTATTACCTGTGATTTTCTTAATTTGGACAATAATGGTAATCTAAGGACTCTAAAATTTTAAGTGAAGAATCTTATTTTCTATGCTGATCCCTACAGTTATAATAAGATGAAAAACCTCTATTTAAAAATTAAATTATGCAGATCCAAAGATTGGGTATAATTGATAGACTACAATTTATGTTTCCCTGTGATGTTTTACATCTGTTAATATAGAAAATAGTAAGGGAAGCTAATTGATGATATATGGTATGAAATTAGGTTATATTCAGACCTACAAGCAGGGTATTATTACTATTAAAGAGCAAGAGTAACTGCACCTTGAGACGCTGATTGTACCAGAGAAGCATATTTAGCCAATGCTCCAGAAGAATAATGAGGTTTTAATGGTCTCCATTTTCTTCTTCTTCGAGTCATTTCATTTTGAGATACAATTAATTCAATCTTACTCTTACTAATATCAATGACTATTTCGTCACCATTTTTAACCATTGCTATTGGCCCTCCTACCATGGCTTCTGGTGCAACATGGCCTACCATAAATCCTCGTGTTGCGCCCGAAAATCTCCCATCTGTCACCATAGCCACTTTCTCGCCTAAACCTTGGCCAACTAATTCTGCAGTAACTGCTAACATTTCCCTCATTCCAGGACCACCTTTCGGTCCTTCATACCTTATGATAATTACGTCACCTTCGCTTATTTTTCTCTTTGATATCGCATCAAAAGCTTGCTCCTCATCTTCAAATACTCTGGCACGTCCAACAAATTTGTGGGCTGTGATACCAGCAATTTTTATAACTGCACCTTGCGGAGCAAGCGAACCTTTTAGAATTTTTAGCGTACCTTCTTTATGAATAGGGTTCTCCATTCGTCTGATAATCTTATTGTCAAGAGCGATAGCGAATTTTTTTAATTCGATATTATCTCTCATCGTCTTACCTGTAACGGTCGTTACTCCTCCATGAATTAATCCTTTTTTTAGCAAATAATTTAATATAACCGGGATCCCTCCTGCCCTATCAAGATCTGACATAACATAAGTTCCACCAGGTCTCATATCAGCTATATGTGGAGTATTCTTACGTATTCTCTCAAAATCAGTCATTTTTAATTTAATTCCTAACTCTTTAGCTATAGCCAGGAGATGTAACACTATGTTTGTGGAACCTCCTATTGCGTTTGCGATCGTTATTGCGTTCTCGAATGCTTCAAAGCTCATTATATCTTTGGGTCTAATATTACTTTCAACTAAACTGTAAATGGCTTTTCCTGTATCATAGCAAAGTTCTTCTCGTCTATTACTATCAGCGGGTGGCGATGCACTTCCCGGCAAAGACATTCCTAGCGCCTCACTAATACATGCCATAGTATTGGCAGTATACATTCCTGCACAGGAACCAGAAGCAGGACAGGCAACGTTTTCCAAATTTATAAGCTGTTCAAATGTTATTTTACCAGAGTCGTATTTACCAACAGCTTCATAAACGTCCTGAATTGTTACTTGTTCGCCGTTCCAATTTCCAGGCATAATTGTACCACCATAAACGAATATCGAAGGTAAATTAAGACGCGCCATGCCCATTAGAGTTCCAGGCAGACTTTTGTCACACCCGGCAATTCCGACAATTCCATCATATTGATGAGCACGCATCATTATTTCGATAGAATCTGCTATGATTTCTCTGCTGATTAATGAAGCTTTCATTCCTTCATGCCCCATTGCTATTCCATCAGAAACAGCTATCGTGGTAAATTCTCTTGGAGTACATTCAGAATCTTTTACTCCTCTTTTTGCACTTTGAGCGAGTCTACCAAGATGGATATTACAAGGTGTTGCTTCATTACATGTGGAAGAGATGGCTATTAACGGCCTATTCAAATCGTCATTCGTTAATCCCATTGCCTTATACATTGCTCTGTGGGGTGCTCTAGCGGGACCTTCTATTGCCTTTCTGCTTGGTAATATCATCAAAATGTGGTTTTTCAATTGGATATTTTAAGATTCTTCAACTTACCGTAGAGTTAAATATACGAACAAACTAATCAAGGATTGCTACGATTTTTACAGCGTCTATTCCCTCCACCTTGAAAATAGTTTCACACATCCCACATTCAGCATTACCGGTCGTAAGATCGTTGACTGAAATTTCGTCGTTAAGATAATCACACTTAGGACAACGAAATGAGAAATTTATATCAAAGCTCTCTAACTCTATTGTTTCACCCATTGTCTATCATTAAATAGAATTTACTATATTTAAAATTCGCTACCCTATGCAATAGTATAAGAAATTGCAAGGAGAGATAGCAAATGCCAATACGCTCTTAATTGGGGTAGCATTAATTTATTATCAAATAATAAACAAATCGTAAATAAATATATAATGCCGTAGAATTGAAAGTAAATCACACAATGGCTAACTCTTCTTGTGTCTTCTGTTCTATCATAGCAGGAAAGCTGCCAAAAGCGGTACTGTATGAAGACAGAAATATTCTTGCAGTGATGGATAAGTATCCTATAAATGTAGGTCATACTCTGGTAATTCCAAAGATTCATTATGACAATTTGTTATTGATGCCACCATCAGAAGTAGGCAAGTTGTATGCTATAATTCCTGTTATAGCAAGAGCAGTAGTACGTGCTGTTAAAGCAGACGGATTTAACGTTGGGCAAAATAATGGCAGAGCTGCCAATCAGATAGTTCCTCATGTCCATGTTCATATTATCCCGAGGTTTAAGGAGGATAGCCCGGATGGTAGATGGCCTATAAGGCATGTAGCTGACTATACTGAACTTACAGTAACCGCCAATAAAATCAAGTTAGAACTTAATCTTACTTTAAAAAGCGATATCATAAGTAGCATTTAAAAAATTATAACTAGAATTTTTATTATCCGATTCTTTTTATGACTCATATTTAGTTATACGTACTCTAGTAACTGGTACAATACTAAATATCATAAAAGAAGACGATATAGTTATACTTGCTATGATACCTTTAAATTTCACTAGATTTTTTAGATTTATAAGGACTGCTTAATATAGCTTGTTCGTATATTTTTTATCACACAAAAGTATCTTCATGGTTGATATCGCCAAACGACATATATAAGGAAAGCATTTATCTCCATGATCGGGCTTGATTTTTTCTCTATCTTTTAATATCGACTGACTACGTGTTGATCTAGAATTGCATCATTTACTAAAATAAAAGATAAAAGGAAATTAAATTGTGTATAATTCCCAGTTTCATTGTTTTCCTTTGAATTTGAAGGGTGATTTTAGATTATATTCCTTCATTATTATCACGAAGGAGTATGAGAATAACGCTATACTTAAAAGGTATAG
>JBKPPX010000059.1:0-3622 GCA_046733815.1 Thermoproteota archaeon
AGATGTGTATAAGAGACAGGTAATCAACTACTAAATAGATACAACTAATCAAACAATGGATGCAAATCATTTGACTTAGCAGAATGTGCAAACATGCAACAAGTATGATATGCTCACAGGTTATGCAATAGGTGTCTTATTGTTCAGGATTAGTGCTTAGTTATGAATAAAAATGAATATTCAACACAAATTTATTTTTATATTATTCCACGCTGGAAGTAATTTTTTTTATATCAAAAGAAACACCCTGTTCATACAATCCTTTAGAAATACTTCGTCCCAGACCATCTTCTACTGCTTTAATTCTATTCTTATCTTCTATGATGTCAAGGGGAACATTAACTTCGATTTCAACTTCTAATTTCAATTTTTTTGAATCGACCATCTAACTCCAAGATCTTTGGCGGCTCATACCTATCAACTTTACCGAGATATTCGTTAAGTTATTGGAATTTATAATACAATCTTTTATTTAGTCTTTTTTTTCGTACAACGATAAAACACCTCACTTTTATCCAGTATTTCCTAATAGGTTAAAGAATATTGTATCTTTGGCTAAGGTTCGATAAAATATGCTGTACTGCGCTTTCCATCTCAGTTAATTAAAACATGCAGATATAAATGATGGCTTACGTAACAAGCTTTCTTGCTTTACTTATTAGTATTGGCTGCTGCCATCCCTACTCTTCAATTGGTGATTTTGATCTTCTTATTGATGTTATGTGTTTTAGATGGCGAAAGTAATTTGATCCATTTTATTAATAAGCTAGTCATAAGCGAATAAAACGCCGTAAAAATCTCCTATCTAATTATTGTTTTATTAGATATATATGTATGCATGGACTATCCAAATTCGGGCATTTGAACATTCATTTTGTAAATGGTTACAAGTCTATTGTTATATCCTTGATTAAGTTATTTCTGAATCTGATGCAAACAAATTCACTATCTTTTTATGATAGATACGTAAATCTTCTTAAAAATATTTAGTTATTATTATTTAATTTTAGTATCACAGCTATCATCACTTTTAAAAATCAGATTTCTGATCTGACTCATTAATGTATGTTAGATTAGAAAGATTCTGATTAAATAATTTTCTTACCGGGATTCATAAGGGATTTTGGATCAAATAAGTTCTTGACAGCTTTAAAAAGTGAGAAGAGATCATGTCCATACATAGATTCTATATACTTTACTCTAACTAAACCGTCTCCATGTTCTCCTGTAATTGTTCCTCCATCTCTTATTACCTTTTTGAAGACTTGCTGAGCAAGTCGTCCTATCAACTTCATCTCGCTGACAGAGTTTATATCTATTAGTGGCCTCGTGTGAAGGTTTCCATTTCCTACATGACCATACATTACATAATTTAAATTATTATCCAAATACATTTTCTGCAAGTATTGGGTGTAATCATGTAACAGATTTATATTGACTACTGTATCTTCTATCAAACCTAGGGGTCTTCTACTCCCAATAGTCAATTTCATAATATTATTTAAGGCATTCTTTCTTGCTTCCCATATCTTCGTCCTACTCTGATCGTCTGATGCACTCTCTAGAATATTACATTTACCCGATAATTTGCTCTGACACTGAGTAAACTTCGTTTCGATATCTATAAGGCTATCTCCAGCAAACTCTACAAACAATAGACAACCAGCCTTATATGAGGGGTTTTGAGTATTCTCTGTCTGGCTAGTCACTGTACTGTCAAGCATTTCGAGGGCGACAGGAGAAAATTCAGATATGATTGGAACAACAGACACTGCCGATAATAAATCGTCAAAACCTAACACCATTAGATGATTGTATAATGGAACATCGAGAGTCTTCAACTTCACAGAAGTTACAATCCCCAGTGTACCTTCGGAGGCAGCAAATATTTTTTGAGGAGCAAGCTTTTGGTTATTGATTACAGCATCCAAGCGATATCCACAAGAATTCTTACTTACTTTTGGATATCTCTTCCGAATTAGGTTTGCATAAGGAGACAATAATCGTAATAATACCGATATCTTATCATCATATACATCATTATTGCTGGTATATCCAAAACTACCATCCGAATAAACAACATTAATTTCTCGAATAAAGTCTATTGTGCTGCCGTAACCTAGGCAATGAGCTCCGCTCGAATTATTTGCGATCATTCCTCCAATTGTGCAATAGTTACTGCTTGCAGGGTCAGGTGGAAAAAATTTTCCTCTCTTTTTCAGTTCATTATCTAATTTAGCTTTAATTTGCCCTGGCTGTACTATGACATAATCATCTCCTATTTCAATTATCTTATTCATATGTTTCGTGAAATCAATGATAATGTCATCTGAAAGGGATTGACCAAGAAGACCTGTTCCTGCTCCTCTTGCTGTTATCGATACTCCTTTAGAAAAGCTATACTGACATATTTTTGCTACATCATATTCATCGTGTGGACAAGAAATAACAGATGGCGTTATGAATTGATTGCTTGCATCAACAGAATAAATTTTCCTGCTCCAGGTGTCAGACAAAATTTCACCTTTAGCAATACGTCGTAAATCATCAGCAATCTGAACTATAATCCTCACAATGATCACATATTGGTAGTTAGTAGATATATGTAAATAAGGCGATCGGAGGTGTACTGACAAGACAGCAAGACAGATCAAATTATATGAATTAGATCCATTGATGAGATAACAAGAGTACAGCCAACAGATTATAACTGTTTATATATAAGAAGATTCTTTTAGTCAATATATTATTTATCAAACGATAGCTGCCATCTTCTTTATTATGTAGAAGACTGAGAACTAGTGGACTTTCAACGATGAACACCATATGAGAATATGTATGGCTATCAAAATTTCTGTAGACAACAAAATTGAATATAAGTTTGTAGATCAGGAAGAGTGAAAGATAGGCCTGGGTTGAAATTATCAATTGTAAGTCATGCTAAGATGTTAACATCTATGGTCAACTAATATTTACATCGCAATTCGGACATTTTGGCCGCTCAGAATTATTGCGATTGCAACATTCAATTAATAAAATTTTGAGCGAATATTAACAATATTTAAAATGTCAATAGACTAACCATAAAATAATGCTAGTCTTTACAAAGACTTACACATAAAATTGATAAAAAATTATACCACTATTCAGCACCAATTAACCCTAACAGATCAAATCCTTCTGTAGGTTCAGTATTTATCTCTGCAATTGATATGAGATGATCATCCGGGTCTTTAATAATAGCATGCTTTCCAAAGGGCTCCTCTTTAGGCTCTTTGAAAAATTTCACTTTATTTTCTTTTAATTTTTTAACATTAGTATCAAGATCGCTGACCATAAATCCTACCAACATACTTGTTCCAGTTTTTAATTTTGTCTTATTCTCTGCTGGATGCAAAGCCAAAACGGTACCATTAACGAAGAATTCTATCCAATCTTCAGATTGGCTCTTAATGGGAAGGCCTAGAGTGTCTTTATAAAAAACAAGAGATTGTTTCATATTAGATACTATAAGGATTACAGATCCTACCTTTTTGAATGACGTTTTGTATCACCATCGGAAATTTGTAGATGGTAAATTAAGAACTTATCGATAGGGTATTATCATAATAAGTTATCTAGA
>JBKPPX010000060.1:0-10376 GCA_046733815.1 Thermoproteota archaeon
AGACCAAAATATTATTTGTAGTATAACAGGACAATATGCTGGTAAGAGAGTACATAAAATAGCTCTTCTTAAAGAGATGGGCATTGTATTCTATGAAGCAAAGAAAATAAAAGTACCGATGATAACAAGTGCGGCTATGAATGCTTAATGCAAGCTAATAAAACAAGAAGAACAATTAGGAGATCATATAATGTTTGTCGGAGAGGTTGTTGAAATTTCAGCAGACGAGAGGATCAAGCCTTTAATTTATCATAACGGCAAGTACTGGAAGTTAGGTGATGCCATTGCTAAACCATCTCCCGAAACTTTAGATAAAATTAAAGAGCTTACTGAAATTCACAGGAGGTTATAAGTGAGTATCATTTGGTTAATGATATATAATATGTTCAGAAGCATACATGAACAAAATAAATAATAAATAATAAATAAATAAACTAGATAGCAAGATCTAATAAATTGCAGCAGCGTATTTGTAACGACCATTTAATAGCATATTGCAAAATAATTCTCTATCTTCTTTTGAAGACAGGCTATCTACAAAACTCCTCCATGATTCAATTTCTTCTTTGGTAAGAATTTCTTCTTTCTCTTTTCCTAGGAGTGTCATTGTTGTTATAGTTTATTTTTTGCTAGCTAAAAAATGCAGAGAATATATCTGTTTATCAATAATAGAAAGATGCTTTGCAGGTCTTACCATCCTAATGCTTCTGCAGACTTGGCAGCAGCTTCATCTAACGCTTCTTCTGGTTCCTTTGTTCCATTATAAACTTGGTTGATTGCCTCTCTTACATCTATAGCAATCTGAGGATATTCTGGTATATTGGGCCTGACTCCTTGAATATTCATCATAGAAATCAGCTGAGTATAGTAGGGGATAGTTTGATTTAGCTTTGCTGCATAAGGACCTTCTCCTATAGGTATTTGTGTTGGCAATAAACCATATTTCTGATGAAAAGGAGCAAGTATTTTTGGCTGTAAAATGAGCGAGATTAGTTCCCATGCCAAATCCTTATTTCTAGACGTTGCAGGAATACTCAGCAACCATCCTCCCATTATAGTTGCACGTGGGTCACCCTCATTTGGAACAGGAAATCCTGGAATGAAGCCTACTTTTTGTTCAAATTGATTCTTTTGCTCAGTTGTATTCAAGTGTACATGATTTTGTAACGCTTCTATCATTACTGCAAACTTTCTATCAAGAAATTCTTTCCCCCAGAAATGCTCTTTTTGTGGTTTTATTCCCGCGTCAACTTGATCTTTGATGAATTGTAGCGCTCTAACTCCTTCTGTGCTATTATATGCTGGAAACCAATAGCTACCCTTTGTAGGATGTCCTGATCTAATTTCAATTACAGAGCCCCCAAGCATCCACAAATAAGGATACCACATATCAATGGGAGCAGCAGTAAGATGTACTCCTTCTATTCCTTTATCTCTCAGAGCTGCATTGAGCTTCTTTGCAGCTTCAATATATCCATTCCATGTCTTTAATAAGTTAGGATTTACTCCTGCTTCATTTAGTAAATCTTTCCAGTACCATATACCCCTCGCGTCAGCAACAGTCCATATCCCATATAGTTTGTCATTATATGCTCCTCCATCCAAATTTGCTTCATACCATTCAGAAGATCTTCCCCAACGTTCTGTATAATTTGTAATATCTGTCAGCAATCCCTTTTCAACAAACTCTCCAAGCCAGATATAATCAACAGTCATTATATCAATAGCCGTCTTATTGGCCATTGTTTGTAGAAATTCTGAATGTAGGTCAGTATACGGAATGGGTCTATAATCTAACTTTATATCCAAATCCGGATGCCTATCTCGTAGTTCTTTTAGAGTAGGATCAAATAGCATTTTCAATAACCTTGGTGGATCGCCTTGATCATCGAACACGGCTGTAAGTGTAACTTGTTTTTTTTGTAGTTGCTGGGAGTATGACAAAGGAGCTTCTACTAAATTAACACTACACAATATAGCGGTCACTAAAACTAACATAAGACATATACTGACAATTGAAGAACTGCTGTGATTTTTAGGGGTTATAGAATACTTTTTTTTGTCTCAATAAATATAAATTAATCTAACTATCAAAACTAACTCCTAGCCAATAGTTCTTCCTCTTTTATATTCAGTCATTAGCGGGAAGGCTGAAGTAACTAATATGAGGATTAATATACAGCCATGTCAAATCTGGTACTGTATACAGAGAAAATTAAATATCTACAAATAAGCCTCGATCTATCGAGCTAGATTATTCATATATATAAATTATCGTTTAAATTCCCTTACAAATTCTTATCCATACAATGGATTCTTTTATTCTTCCTTTCTTATGTAATCATTTATATTTCTCTACCAAAGTCTTGTTCTTCTGGTTGTTTCACTTTCAACTTCTTTGTTATTGATATCAATTGATTCATACTTTGAAATTTGTTTTGTTAACCAATCATTCTATGTGTTGTGAAAGCAGCAACAATGCCATAATCAATGGTTCAGATGGAAATGGTTCGCCCGTTGAATTAAGTACAGCAGAATACTTATAATGTCTTTGATGATGCATTTCATATGTCTCTGTAGTTCTGGCATTAATCATTCATAATGTCCAGTTTGCTGATGACATGCTGACTAACTGCGTAAAGAAATCTGCAGATATATATATGCGAGTTTTCTTATGCACATCGCTTAATATTGGCAAGCTCAGACGCATCTCCTCCAATAAAGGCATACAAATACAAGATCGAACAAACCTCTCGTGGCGCTAGAGTTACAGTTCATGGCGATGCGATTGATGAAATAGTGGCTGACTACGCTAGACTAAGAATGAAACTAGAATCAGAGGGCTTTAAGGTAGCCCCAGAAGAGTAAGCGCAGAGTAGAATGCCTTCATGATGGTACTGCAGAAGAAGATATGGTCCTTCCACTACTATTTGTCCTGCAGACTAGTATAATATAGTGAAGATTACTGTCATTTCTAATATTGTTTATGCTTATCTTAGTCACTATACTACTATTATAGCATTATAATTTTGTTTATTGAGGAGGGTATTCTCTATATGCCTTCACTACTTTCACTACCTTCACTTTGTGTAAGTTTTCTTTGGACATCTATATCATCCTCTCATAAATCGAAGAGTAAATCCTAATACTGACATACTATCAGTTAATGGAATATCAAAGCTAGGCATTGCTAGAGATGCTTCTGTTTATGTTTCTAGTAACTAGTAACTCGTATTTCTTGCTACTCCTTAAAATAAGAGTTTTATCAACTATGTTATTTCAAATGAATTAATCATCATTTGTATAATTACCAAATAATTAGAATACTTTTCTTCTTCAGAGGGATATTCAATGTAGTATAGTGTGTCTCCAATTATAGTTCCAATTTCCATAGTTTTATAATTAGTATCATCTTCTCTCTCAGTATATACTAATTTGTATATTGGGTTATTACCTCCCAAAGTGGTATTTGTATTTGTTTCAAGTTTGAAATCTGCTAATGTTTTATTATAATTAGAGAGTTAGCATATTCTTCGAGACATATTTGACCAGTTAACTTTTCTAAATGTATACCGAGGTTTCTCAATATCATCTACGTACTTGTTAAAAGTCATAATGTAGGGTCTCACAATATGCCAATTTTTCCATAGTCTTTCTTTCACCTTGTGATATTAGCTCCTTGATTGTTTTGGGAGAAAAATCTGCATTTTGCAAAATAGTCGGTGATTCTAACTCGCTTCTAATTATTCTTGTAACAGACTTTATCTCTGCACCATAATTCTCTATAAGAGTCTTGTACTCTGTCTTTATCTTTTGGACCTCTTCAGGATCAAGCTTGGATTGATCGGATTTGTCGAAAACCTCATAAAGTCTTTCTATAAGCTGGATATGCCTTGTAATCAACCTTGACATTTTGATATTGTCCATATTCTTATCACAAAATACTATATCCTTAGCTCTACTTTCAACTTCTGCCATATTAGAGGGAAGTCTATGTATCTTTCTAGGATAGTTCTCTACAATAAAGATATTTTTGTCATCTCGTGGCGATACAGAAAGTACTTCTCTTACAGGAGTATTGCTAAGTAGACTGCCATCCCATCCATATACACCATCTTCAACCTCAACCCATGGAAATCCGTATATTGGATAACCAGAGCTTGCTAGAATATGCTTAGCTGTAATTTCCACTTTAGTATTATCAAATACCAGTGGTTTTGAAGTCATGACATCTACAGCAGTTATTATAAGGCGACGAACTTCTGGTGATTCTTCTTTCGTTGCAGCAAGGTTAAGCTTCTTGTAATCTATGTATTTATCAAGTGTCTTTGCAAGTTGAGAATGGTCATATAGGTACGTCCAGCTTCTTGGATCAAAGAAATATTGTGATTGTTGTTGTATTTCTCCTTGTTCATCTTCACCTTTTGATAACATATTCTTATCCCAATTCCATGATTTCCACCTTGGAACAAACATTTTGGGAACACCAAATATTGCAGCGTTAGCTGAAGCAAAAGACATTTTCTTGGTAACATAAATTCTAGCAGAAGTATCATATTCAAACATGAAAGTATCAGGTATAATCATAGGACTGCTTTCTGCAATTTCTATCCAAAAGTCTTCAAGATCTTTCTCAGGATGGTCACTTTTACTTCCGACAATTATGGCTGCATTTACAGCTCCAATAGACGTACCAGCAGCTATATCTATTCTTATATTCTCTTTTACTAATGCTTTGAATACGCCACAAGCAAATGCTCCTAGAGAACCTCCTCCTTGCAATACAAGAACATTCTCTGTTTTTCTTGATTCTTTATGCCGTGGATGACTTTCTTTAGATCTATAACTCATATTACTATGAACATTTAATATGCTATTCGGAATTTACATGTTTCATATTGGTTAGAAAAGAGCGGAGTTGTAGTTGACTAATTCAGTTTAACACATTATCCATGCTATCTGATTGATCTGCATTTTGTTTTCTCCTCCCAAATAGGTTCTGATTTGAGATTTCATTCAGTAGTATATCCAAGACTCAGATGCCGACCGACCGATACGTAAGACGCCAAGGATGAGATGTTAACAAAACGGGAATATAATAGAGCTTACAGGATTAACGTCTATGCTTCGAGCAGGACCGGGTCCCCACGACGAATTGTTCCTCCTCCTCCGCAGTCCCCACTATGCAGCAGCACCGATGCACAGACTCCAGCAGTAACATGATTGTATTTTGCTACTGTGCTCAAGATACCTAGATCATTGGGAAGTGAATTACAGGCGGTAGGATATTGTTGTTTGCCCAAGATTACTTAGATTTGTGCCGTACCCCCATCGACGAACAGTTCTATACCGGTGACATAACTGCTGTCATCCGACGCGAGAAACGAAGCGGCTTTTGCGACTTCGTCAGGGCTTCCCATCCGCCCCATCGGCACGATGGATACAATGCTCGTCTTGAACTGCTCGATCTGTTCTTCACTCTGCGCCAGGCCATTGATGCCCGGTGTGTCTATCGGACCAGGACTGATGGCGTTGACTCGGATCTTGCGGTGTTTCAGCTCTACTGTCCAGGTGCGAGCAAACGACCGTACGGCTGCCTTGGTTGCGCTGTAAACACTTAATGCCTCTGTCCCTTTGGATGAAGCGATCGAAGCATTCAAAATGATAGAACCCCCACCACCACCGCCGTCCTGAAATAGCGGAAGCGCTTTTTGCACAGTGAACATAAGCCCTTTCACATTGATGCCGAACGTTTTGTCAAAGTGAGCTTCGGTAATTTCCCCTAATGGGGCTAATTCGCCGACGCCGGCGTTTGCAAACAGAATATCGATGCGGCCCTTCTGTTCCTTCACAGTGGCATACAACCGATCAAGATCTGTGAGGTTTGAGACGTCGCCCTGAACACCGGTGACGTTGTTATTGTTGTTTTTGCCAATTTGCTTGACTGCTGCATCGAGTTCGCTTTGGCGGCGACCGGTGATGAAAACATATGCTCCCTCTGAGACGAATCGCTGTGCCGTGGCAAGGCCTATGCCGCTGGTTCCTCCTGTGATGACTGCGACTTTTCCTTCAAGCTTTTTCATGATTTTTTACTCATGTTGGTAGCTTTTAAATTTGCAAGAGTTGAGATCTGGATGGTCATGATAATAACAGAAGTAAAATATTATACAAAGCCACTAACGACGAAGAAAGCATAATAGAACGAGATAGAACCAGGCTGAGTCATGTTATCTCTAATCTGTCAGATAATGCCATTAAATTCACAAAAGAAGGAGGAACTATATCTATTGTAGTAGAAAAGAAGAAAGATAGTTTAACTATCTTCTAAATAATCAAATCATATTTAATTGATAGTAGCATACATTTCCGAAAGATATCTATATTACTTGAATACATCATCAATATTAATATAAAAATTGTCAGATAATGTTAAACAATCATCTAATAACGACGATGGAACTAGCTGTGATTATTGTGGTAATCCACTGGAAGCCTGTATGTGCGTATGTCCTTATTGTGGTGAATTAAACGGTTGTGAGTGTTGCCTGTATGACGCTGTAACAGGTGGCGGCTAAGAAAATACTTTATAACGGGCTTTCTCTTTCAATTCTAAATCGTTAAAAGCACGTCTTGCGAAAATCAGTTTAGATGACTCTAACAAAAATTACTAACTCGTTAACATGGGTTATTGGAGGAGCTCAAGGAAGTGGAGTGGACTCGGCAGCTAATATTTTCTCACGAGCCTGTGCACAGGGCGGATTGCATATTTTTGGAAAGCGAGAATTTTATTCCAACATTAAAGGTGAACATAGTTATTTTACAGTAGGAGTATCGGATAACCCAATTCGCTCCCATGTTGATAAAATCGACGTACTTGCATCCTTTGATGCTGAAACAGTATTCAGACATGCGGATAAGGTAGCAGACGGCGGAGCCATAATTTATAATTCAGAGTTAGCCAATACTACCATTCAAGAAGTCCCAACTATCGAGGAATTAGCCGCTGGAAGAATATCTAGACTTCTAGAAAAAGCAGGTAAGCCATTGACGATTCAAGGGATGCTTGATTATGCTAAGGATAATGGAGCTATAATCTACAATATACCCTATCTTAAAGTACTAAAAGAATTTGCAGAAAAGATCAATGACTCTTCTTTGAGCAAATTTACACGAATGGTAAATGTTATGGCTTTATCAGCATCAATGGGAATTTTAGATTTTGATTCTGATATACTGACCAACGCAATAAAATATGTTTTTCGCACAAAACCCAGAGTCGCTGAGAGCAATATTTCGGTAGCCAATTATGCCTATAATTATAGTAGATCGAAATTTGATTTGTCTGAATTCAAGTTCACTCTAAGATGTAAACGCCCTTCTGCTGACATAATACTAGTGCAAGGAAATCAATCATCAGGCCTAGGAAAGATCATCGCAGGATGCAAGTTCCAAACATATTATCCCATAACTCCAGCAAGCGATGACAGCGAATTCTTAGAATCCAATCAGATACTTGAGCAGAGGAACGGTAAGAATGGTTCTCTAGTGGTTCTTCAAACTGAAGACGAAATATCTGCTATAGCTATGGCAATAGGTGGAGCTCTAACTGGAGCGCGTTCAGCCACTGCTACTTCAGGGCCTGGTTTTTCTCTAATGACAGAAGCATTAGGATGGGCTGGGATGAATGAAGTTCCTCTTGTTGTTTCCTTATACCAACGGGCTGGGCCTGCGACTGGCCTTCCAACCAGACATGAACAAGGTGATTTATTATTTGCCGTAAATGCAGGACACGGAGAATTTCCAAAAATTGTTTTTGCTTCTGGAGATATTGAAGAAAGCTTTTATGATACAATAAAAGTGTTCAACTTTGCAGAAAAATATCAAATGCCCGTCATCCATATGCTGGATAAAGCCATAGCAAACAGCATAATGACATGCAAAATGTTTGACCAATATAAAGTTAAAATTGATAGAGGACAATTACTACAAGATGTTGCTCCATCGACAGAGACTGGTGTTGCTGGTCACTATTTAAGATTTAAATTAAGCGAGTATCCGATTTCTCCGCGTATAAGCCTCGGTACTGAAAATGGAATATTCTGGAATACAGGAGACGAACACACGGAAGAAGGCCATATTACTGAAGATCCAGAAATGCGCACTAAAATGATGGACAAACGAATGAGTAAACTAAATGTTGCTTTAAATGAAATTGCTGATGAAGATAAAGCAGTAGCCTATGGTGAATATGACCCAGAGTTGGCATTGACAATAATAGGCTGGGGCTCTACCAAGGGGGCAATTCTGGATGCTGTGGACAGATTCAAAGATGAGGGGAAAAAAATCAAATTCATTCAAGTCAGATTATTACATCCATTTCCGACTGCAGTAGTGGAAAAAATGCTAGCCGATACTAAAGTTTTGGTAGATATTGAGATGAATTATTCATCTCAATTGGGAGCACTTATAAAACAGAACCTAAAACGCGAGATTAACTATAGTATTGTTAAATACAATGGCCGGCCAATGTCTTCAAGTGAGGTTTATAATGCTATACTGCATATAATAAATGGAAAAGCATCAAGGAGAATTGTTTTAGACAATGGCACTTAAATTAGCAGACTACAAGACAGACGTTCATAATGATTGGTGTCCTGGTTGTGGAGATTTCGGTATATTAAATGCTATTCAAATGGCTTTATTTGATATGCATATTCCTCGCCACCGCGCTGCAATATTTTCAGGAATAGGATGTTCTGGTAAGACACCACACTTTATCCATACTTATGGAATACACACATTGCATGGTAGAGTTTTACCATTCGCTCAAGGCGCAAAGCTGTCTAATCCAGAACTTGAAATATTAGCCGTTGGAGGAGACGGAGACGGTTTGGGAATTGGCGCCGGCCATTTTGTAGCTGCAGGTAGAAGAAATGTAGATATGGTTTATATTATATTCAACAATGGAGTCTATGGTTTAACAAAAGGCCAAGCTGCACCTACTCTGAAATTAGGTATGAAAACCAAGTCGCTTACACAACCCAATGTTAATAATTCCGTTAATCCGATATCGCTTGCCTTGATTGCAGGATTTAGTTTTATTGCAAGAGGATATTCGTATGACGTCAGACATTTAAAAGACATCATCAGAAAAGCAATTGAGCACAAAGGTCTTGCCTTTTTGGATGTATTGCAACCGTGTCCAACTTATAACGACATCAATACAAGGGAATGGTTCCAAGGATTGGACAATATAAATCCTAAGACAGACATGCAGATGCCAAGAACATACAAATTAGAGGAGACGGGATACGACGGGGTAATACATGAAGAAGATGAACTTAATGATAAAATGGCACAAGTAATTGAAAAATCAAATGAATGGGATAATAAAATACCTATAGGTATATTTTACCAAAATGAACACATACCGACCTATCAAGAGAGAATACTTGCTAGAATACCTGATTATATAGAAAACCCACCATGTAAACAAACTGTAACAGATCAGAACAACAAAGCAATCACTAGTATTGACAAGCTTTTAACAGATCTAAGAGTCGACAAATAGAATTCTTATAGAAGGATTATTATTTTCTGTCTTGAATTTATTTGTATAATTAATCTAATTTATTATTATAGTGTTTATAATTATTGAAAGCCTTAAAAATAAAAAATAAAATAAAATAAAAGAAAGGGGTTTGGCTAATCCCATTTACTCCATGCAGCCATCCATCTATAAGTCCATGTGTTTAACTTCGCACCTAAAGCTGCTATAGGCACGCTCAGCACTGCTCCAGCACCGGAACCCAATGCTACAGGACTATTATAGAACTTTCCTACCTGCGGTTCGATTGGAGTCATATAGGGAGGCAGCGTGGGTCTTGGATACTTGAACGCCATTTCCAGAGGATCCCTGACTAACAAAAGGTTTATCATATTGAACATTGGAAGCGACAGACCAACTAGCGTTCCGCCAATAATTATTGCGGCGTGCTTATTGCGACGTGTTGCCCAATATGTCAAGTCCAATAACATTGCTGAAGGTATCCAAACCGGAACTGCGACAAAGTCATACGGATATCCTAACGCGAACCATGCACCCTTTGCAACCCAGGTATATATTGTCATGATGGTAGCATAATATGTGGCGGTTCCAGGGACTCCTGTAAAAAGCATGTAGTATATTGCTCCTACAACCAACATAGTTGATTGTGAAATTGAAAATACTACAAATGAAGTCCATGCCCAATCAGTGTAGAAAATATAGTCTCCTGCGTTAATAGTCAGAAGCGTGCTGTTTACAGCAACTACAACAATGAACAGATAGTGCGTTGTACGTCTAAGCCAGACCATTACCAACCTACGCTTATAGG
>JBKPPX010000061.1:0-2092 GCA_046733815.1 Thermoproteota archaeon
GATCTTCAAACAGATCTTCTCCGTGATATAGTTGATTTGCTATCTGATATGTTCGTTCTTGTACACGCATAGTTGGCGTATGAGCTCCTAGATATCTAGCAATTGCTATCAAAATGTTCGTCCGTTCATCTGCATCTTCAACGGATAGAAGAGAATATTGTCGAAAACCTGCTTCAATCATCTGAACAGCGTGAAAGTTACGATCTTCACGTAGTAAAACTTTTCCCATGGCAGCCAAAAGTCGATCTGGATTTCCATCGTTATACAGATAATCTACAACCAATTGTCCTGCTTGATTTACCTGCTGCTGCTTATCCAGAAGTGATGGAAGCTCTTTTAGCAACTTTTCAGGGTCTTTAAATGTATTATCACTGTTATTGTTTTTTGTTGTTGTTGTTGGCTTTGGCAGAGGCACAGCAGGTACATTCAAAAAACGATTAAGATAGACTCTCATTGCACCATCAAATACACCTCTTAATAGCTCTGGTGTAGTCACTCGTCTTAATGCCTGATGTACAGCATTAGTATAGGTAAAGGTGTGTAGGGCAGTATCCCAGTCACTGAATTCATTACGTGTATGGAATTGTGCTATACGCAAGGCTGCAGCATAAGCTAGAATACTAGCCAATACTTCTTCACTAGCTCCTTGGTTCAAGGCATCTAATAATTCATGGGATATAGAGTGTGGATCATCAGATAATAACACCCTTACTAATTGATCTTTTCCATTCCATTTTTTTCCGCTTGTTCGTCTGCTTCTACCATTCTCTAATACAGATGGGAGATCTCTGAAGGCATGTTCAAGAATTGCAATCAAGTCTATTGGATGTCGCCATGAACTAGATTCTTCCATTCTTTCAGCATTGGCATATCCATACACAAGGCTACTTAATACAGACTCTACTAACTCTTTATTATCCCATCCAGCTATATCAAGTGCTTCTAATGCCTTATTAGTAAAATCAAGAACGTGTCCCATATCTAGATAACGATGATCTGTAGCTGCTGCAAAAAACATATCTGCCATCTGGCAGCTATCAGCACCGAATCGTACTGCAGTAACAATACATCTCTCAGCCGCTTGAGCATCACGGGATTCGATAAATTGTCTAAACCAGCGTTTAAGTGTAGACAAATCAAGCCAAGATGATGATGGTAAAGGAGATATCTCAAACCTTGGGGGCATGGAAGCACAATCCTGTGCAACAGCAGAAAGACCATGATATAGTGCGTGAGGCCTATCTTTGATATCAAGGTAGTATAGAATATTCATCATACAGCTGAGTATTGTTAGCCCTTGTCCCCATCCTGATTGTTTGTAGTGAGTACCAAAATCAAGGCCAGTAAGAAATGCCTTTGTGAGACCTGAATATTTTTTATTGTCATTATCTTCTTTATTTACATCATTATCTTTTTTCTCTTCTTCTCCTAACATTGCAATAATCACCTTAGCAATCATTAAGGAGATATTCTGTTTAAGTCCATTTTGTAATAGCATTTGATTATAAGAAAGAGGATCCAACGAAGATGAAGAAATATCAATCCATACCTCATTTCCATTGCGAATCTCTACAGGAAAAGAACGTACGTCACCAGCCCATTGATCAAATGTTCCTCCACTATTAAGGTCAAAACGTGCATGATGCCAATGACAAGTAAGAATACCGTCTTTAACAGTGCCACGGTTTAGAGGGAAACCCATATGTGGACATCGATTATCGACTGCATGTACTTTGAAATTACAATAGAAAAGAGCAATCGTATACTTTTGAATCTGTACAGAAAGACATCCGCCAGCGGCTTGTATATCTGATATGTTGGCAGCAAATACATAATGAAGATTATCACCTGTTTTTTTTGAACTGGTCATGGTATTTTCTTTCTTACTATTATCTATGTAAGACAAAGATATAGATAAGATCATGGTGTTGCAGTTAGTCTCTTTGATCTCATATTCAATATGGAACTTAAGCTAGTGTATATTGAATCTATTTGCAATACATATCCCCACCTACAATCAGCACAATTGCATTTACTGGTTTAGAAAACGTCACTCATCATGAGATGAACATGTATGTGTGTGGTACAAGGC
>JBKPPX010000062.1:0-5807 GCA_046733815.1 Thermoproteota archaeon
GCCAATCCAGCTGCTAAAGTTCCAAGTGAAATAAGCTTTGCATGTTGTTGTGATATATTTTGAACCAATTGCACTCGCTGTGCCATTGTTTGTAATATTTGCTGTGTTACTGATGGACACGTGGAAATCATTTGCCAGAAAATCTCCTTTTTTATTTTAAAAAGGTGGCTTTGTTTCGAAGTGCGTATAGTTACTTCATATGGAATATTCAGCAATATTGGTACCTCTCCTAAAAAGGTTCCAGCATCATGATGTGCTACTGCTGTCTCTTTATTTTCAGCTAACTTCTTTGTAACGCGGACCTGACCTTTGAGCAGAATATAGAAACTCTCAGCTGATTTTCCCTCAGTGATAAATTCTTCTCCTGGCTCAAGCCATATTTCCTCTCCCTGATTTATACACCTTAATTCCTCATCTTTTAATTGCGCAAAAAGGGGAACTTGACGGAGGATATTGATTAGCATAGTATTTTTTTCTTCGCCCATATATCATCACACCCTCTTGAGATATTGATGAATAAACTGAATAGCAATAGAACCTTCACCTACTCCAGATGCAACTCTCTTTACTGAACCAGAACGTACATCTCCTGCTGCAAATATTCCAGGTACGTTTGTTTCAAGTAAAAATGGCTGACGGTCAAGATTCCAACCTTTTGGACGATTATTCTTAATATTATTAAGTTCCCCGTCTGTCATCAGATCAGGGCCTGTCAGAATAAACCCATTTACATCTCTCTTTACAGTACCGGCTAACCAATCTGTATGTGGCTGCGCACCAATAAAGATAAACAGAGCATAGGCTGGAATAGTTTGTTTTTCACCTCTGATGGCATCATTTATGGTAATAGCCTCAAGCCGGTTCTTACCTTTTACCTCTACTAGACTTGAATGTAACCAGACTTTGATGTTTTCCGTTTTAACAATCTGGTCAGCCAAATATTGTGACATGCCTTTACTAAGAGAATCGGCCCGTACTAGCATAGTCACCTTTCTAGCATATTTAGAAAAGTAAATTGCTGCTTGTCCCGCAGAATTAGCTCCACCAATCATGTAGACATCTTCATTATGGCAGGAAAGAGCTTGTGTCATAGCCGCACCATAATAAACACCAGCTCCCGTAAGCCTTTCAATACCTGGCACATCTAGCTTTCTATATGATACGCCGGTTGCAATCAGAAGTGTGTGACAGCTTATCTCAGTTCCATCATTTAGTTTGACAAACCGATATGGACCATCAATACGTATACCAGTGGCTTCTTGTGGTGTCAGGATTTCTGCTCCAAATCTAGAAGCCTGAGCTACAGCTCGTCTTGCTAAATTAGCTCCAGTCAGACCAGTAGGGAAACCCAAGTAATTTTCAATGTTGGAGCTCATACCTGCTTGTCCTCCTGGAGCTTCTCTTTCAACTAGTAAGGTGTGTAATCCTTCTGATGCTCCATAGACAGCTGCTGCCAGACCAGCAGGGCCAGCACCCACTATGATTAGATCATAAAAGGGCATCTGAGCACGTGTCTTTAGACCAATTTTCTCAGCAATTTGCGCATTTGTTGGCTCCATGATGTGCGAACCATCTTGAAATAGTAAAATTGGTAAATGTGTCGTAGTAGTAGTATTATCTTTGGATCTAACGTATTCGACTAGGCGCCGTGCTTCTTGATCTGACTCTGCATCTAGCCATTGATATGGAATGCCATTTCGCGCTAAAAAATCCTTAGTTTCATGCGATTTGGGAGACCAAAATAAACCAACAAGACGAATCCCTTCAAAAGGAGGTCTGAATGAAGCCATCCAGTCATCAAGTAAATCATCAATGACCGGGAATAGATTCTGTTCAGGCGGATCCCATGGTTTCATTAGGTAAAAATCAATTTTTGCCTTATTAATGGATCTTATAGCAGCATCTGTGTCTGCGTAAGCCGTAAGCAACACACGTTTAGCATCAGGAAATATGATCATAGCTTGTTCGATGAATTCTACACCTGTCATTTGGGGCATCCTTTGGTCTACTAGGAGTAATGCAGGCGGCTCATTTCGTAGTTTCAATTGCTTTAGTATTTCTAAAGCAGTTAGACCAGAATCAGCTCGAAGTACTCTAAACTGATTGCCGTATTTGCTACGTAAGTCCCGCTCAACAGATCTCAAAACCTGTGGATCATCATCAACAGTCAGAATTACCGGTTTCATATCAATGTAATAATAAACTTCTTTACACTTTTATGTGCTGACAGTTTTTTTTACTCCATTACAAAAACAATAAAATGCAAAACCATTGCATATGTACTTTAGCGTGAGCTGCATCGGCCTTTTTCAAGTACCAAATAATATTATTGTTATTGTTGACATCATTGTCGTTGTTGATTTCGTGACACTATTGCAATTCTGAGACAAAGGTCTTATCAACATAACACCACTCCCAATCCTCACCAGGTTGAAAAGACCTTATGATGGGGTGATTAGTAGCTTTAAAATGCTTTGTTCCATGTTTGTTGATAGAAGAATCGCAGCATCCTACGTGACCGCAACTCAAACATAATCGTAAATGTACCCATGTTGAACCCATCTTTTCACATTCTTCACAGCCCTTTGTCCTAGGTTGAATTTCCTGATTTATCTCATTAAGATGTATGCATGCTTTATTGTCATTCATACACTACATATATCCTCCTTATTATCATTGTAATTTGACATATTACACACGGAGTATTATTTAACATTCCTATATAAAAATAGGACATCAAAGTACAGTTAGCCACATTTAGAAAGTATATCATATCTTGCTTTAACTAGAGACTGTGCTAGCCTTTGTGTATATTTTGAATCTCCACTTGCGGAATCTTATCAAGAGTTACTTATGAACTTTAATACATATAGGCTACTATATAATGGTATAATAAGAAATACGTAGTAATTCTGAATCCTATCTTATCAAAATTTGGGTTACAAAAATTATGTCTTTGTTTGTAGATATGTACAAGATATGTCTTCTTTCTCACGTGTTTTCCAGGAATTCCCTCATAGTATGCCTGGATAAATTCCATATCATATGATAATAAGGGGAATTGATATTATAGGAGATAACTCAAAACATAAACTGATCGTATCAAACTAATAACATAATGCAGTAATCCCATGTATATTATTCGATACTAAAGTTACTTTCCATTTACTTCAAAAGTATATGTCTCTCCATGATGCAGAAAGTGGATACGATCTTCAAGCCCTTCCTTCTTGACTTCCAGTTTGAAATCTTCTAGTGATGACTTGAATACATCGTAATCATTGTAGTGAATAGGAATAGCTTTCCTTGGATTAATTATATTAAACATTTCAAGCCCCTCCTTAGCATCCATTGTAACCATGATACCCATGACTCTAGTTCCACCAAGATGTAATAATGCTAGGTTAATGTCAGGACAGCGTTTAGGAATTTCTTTGATCTCATCAAAGACTAGTGTATCGCCTGTAATATACAGCCTAAGTAGATGACTACTGCGATCATCATCATCATCTTCTTTGATCTTAAAGTCGAGAATACTTCCCATAACTTGGGGAAGAAACATTGCAACTGGAAATGGACCGTGTCGTCCTGGAGTAGCTATGATCTGAAGCCGTATATTCCCTTTAACAAACGAAATGCTTTCCCACTTCTCTAACTGCTGAGGATTAGTAAACCCTCTTAGACTCAATTCTTCTGCAGCATGGGGAGTAGTAACAATAGGAAATGATTTGTCCAACTCACGTACTGCAACCTGATCAAAGTGATCTCCGTGGAAATGTGAGAGAATGACAAGATCCAGGGGGGGTAATTGCTCAATGTTTATAGCTGGATTTGTCAGCCGTTTAGTGTACAATCCAAATCCGAGATTGACTTTCTCATGCATATGAATGAAGGTCGGATCGGTTAGGATTGTAAATCCTGCATAGCGAATAAGCACTGTTGCATTTCCGATAAAGAATATTGATCCTGTATTTAGTTGTCCAGAAGATGCATTGATGGAGGAGGATGCTGTTGAAAGTATAATTTCTTTTGTTGTGCTAGACATGATAGGCCTCAAAATAACTCCTATCATTATAGATATTATTAATTGTAGAAGAATAATGTTGTTGTTGGTTATGTTGACTCCAAACTGGCTAATAATAGATTTATGAAGAATGTAAGACAATGACAAAAGTTAAAGTTGAATAGTAGCTTATTATTATTCTTACGATTAATCTGCATTATAGTAAAATAGCAGCTTTATTATATACAGAATAAGTCATGGTTAAAAAGATACTAGATCAAGGAACAAAAGAGGCTTCTTACTCTGGGGTTGTTAAAGATTATCAGGAACAAATAACTCAAACATATAGAAATGTTGTAAATAACTACTTAGAATCACAAAAACAGATTCTTGATTCATTACAATTATCTTGGTCTCCTATTATATACAATATATATGGAAAAATAGGATTTTGGAATTATTATTGGTGGTGGATTTATCCAATGAAAATGATGTCAGAGACATATGGAAGAATAATAGACAACAGCTTTGCAGAATATAATAGACGCAACTAGGCTAGCGATAATAAACTTTTTTTTAATAATTGATAGATATCAAACAATGAGAGATGTTTTTATGTCCACACTTGTATTCACCTTTTTCTATAAGAGTAACATCCTCTCCAAGATCTTCATTTGGATTTTCATAACAATTATATGAAATAACTCTATTCTCCTACTTTTTGCATATTTTATGAAAAAAAGTTGAGCTTCTTTGGTGGAGCTATTTCAAGCCCATATGTCTACTTATGATGTAGTATCTTCGGCGCTGCTAGTTTCATACATCATTGTGGAAGATATTCTTGATTCCGCTAGCTAAGGATTAAACATTTCTTATTGGTATTTTTTGTCTTATCGGACAACCTTGCAATCAGCAAAATCCGATTTAGTTATTAGAATTACACTATCCCATGGATCATTACTAATGCTTATTCCTTAGGAGAAAGATATAAACAATAAAATTTTAATTCAGAGTTGTTAAACTCAGTCACAATTCCTGTATGTGGCTACTATAGGATGGAAGATAGGTAAACAGCATAAAATAGAGATTTGGTTTGTCGAGTATACTAGAAGGTATTATGTGATGTCAGAGGATGGTAAGCTACACATTTACTGCAGAATATTATCTAAAGCGTTCATACCTATAATGCAGAAACAAATATGGGCGTATTGTGAAGGTGTTAGATTTATCGGCTCTCTACATCAGATAGGCTGTCGAACATATGCTTGTGGTGTCTCCAAAGCAGCTTTAAATGTACTTACTCATTAACTGGCAGCTGATCCTTATGATACTGATATTTTGGTTGATGCTATTTATTGGGGAGGGGTGGGGCGTAGACATGAGCAGTCAAGGAGGCTTCCAGTCAAGAAAGGAGTACAAGAATAATATGTCGAGCAACATTGCCAAATAATGGCCCAAGCGGAGGTTTTTTCTTTATGGCAAAGCCTGTTCCTTGGTAGGTAAAATCATTTCTATTCTATAGGAACTGAAATGAACAAGATCAATATGCTTCTAAAACAATTGTGCTCCACTAAAAGGTACAATTTAGCGAGAAAATAAAAAGTAGATCTTACTAAAATTAATGGTATATAGTATTATAATTTTTACATAAAAACCTACATTTAATTATCCATATTGCAAAGGTCATGATTACGAAAGGAGAGATAAAAAAGAATGACTAGACGTGAAGTTTTGCTGTCAGTAGAAATTCCTGATATGGATATACAAGAATTTATTGCATGGGAGGATTTCAAAGGAGCTTTTG